>CAYZSQ010000021.1:1814-15631 GCA_964479785.1 uncultured Methanomassiliicoccales archaeon | reverse complement strand
TCATCAAGGGCAGTGTGGGTATAGGCAGGCAGGAGCCGTTCAACGAGGTGATCGCCTCCAGGCTGATGGACGCCCTGGACATCCCCCACGTGGACTACAGGATCGCATGGATCTCCGAACGTCCCTACAGCGTCTGCGAGGACTTCGTGGACAGGGACACGGAACTCGTCAGCGCATACAGTCTCATAGTGTCCAGGAAGCGGAGGAACGATAGGTCGCTCTATCAGCATTACGTGGAGTGCTGCGCCGACATAGGGATCGACATCGTCCCGTTCCTGGACAGGATGATGGTCCTGGACCACATCATCGGCAACTACGACAGGCACACCAACAACTTCGGACTCATCCGCGACGCCCGCACGTTGGAGTGGCTGGGTCCGGCGCCGGTGTTCGACAGCGGTTCGTCCCTGGGATGCCAGCTCCTCACCGGGGAGATCATGGGCCAGGCGGGCGTCCGCAGTAAGCCGTTCAGGGAACTGTCCTCGCAGCAGATCGGGCTGGTGACATCTCTGGACTGGGTCGATTTCGACTCCTTGGACGGGGTCATGGGCGAGATAGGGGACGTGCTCGACGGCTCGCGCGGCATCATCGACCCTGAGAGGAGGGATGTCCTCCTGGGATTCGTCCGGTCCAGGATCGACGAGCTCCGCGCCATGGCCGACCGGGTGCGACGTCCGTCGGAGATCAGCCATTCCAGGACTGGCTCATGCTTCCCCCGGAAACCCCTCCATGCCCCTCTGCGGTCCTCTCCGCAGGATCAATCGTCTCGGATTCCATCCAATTTCGAATACATTTTGGATTGAATCCAAATTCAATTATTTCTTGGATTAAATCCAATTTCGATTATCATTATATAGTGCAACATGCATCCGACAGGCATGGAGTTCATCGGCAGGGAGAGGGAGCTGGAGACGCTGAACGCATCGTTCGGCGAGCCCTGCGCATTCCTCGTGTACGGACGCAGGCGCATCGGGAAGACGGCCCTGCTCAGGAACTTCTGCAGGGACAAGAGGTCCCTCTATCTGACGTTCATCGAGGACGATGACAACCTCCAGTACCTGACGGATGCCGTCTCCGAGTTCACCGGGAGCCCCCATGAGGCCTTCACGGGATACTACGAGGTGTTCCGCGAGATCGGGAGGATCTGCGCCGAGGAGCCCACCGTGGTCGTCCTGGATGAGTTCCAATTCCTGGCGGCCAGAAGGGGGGAGGTGGTGTCCATCGTGCAGCAGTTCATAGACCACAGGCTGCAGGACACCGGGTCCATGCTCATACTGTGCGGATCGTCCGTGCGCTTCATGAGGTCCCTCAGCGAGGACGGGAGCAATCCGCTGTTCGGTCGTTTCAAGCGTATCCTCCGCATAGGGCCGCTGTCCTTCGAGGAGTGCAGGCTCTTCCATCCAAGGATGTCCGATCCGGACTGCATGAGGCTCTACCTGACCGTGGGGGGCATACCCAGGTACCATCGCGAACTGGACGGGGACACCTACGAGGACTGCATCAAGGGGAACCTTCTGGGCGACGGATGGTTGACCGAGGAGGCCAACGCCCTCATCCGCGCGGAGTTCAGCCCCGGCGACAGGTACATCGGCGTCCTGTCGGCGATCTCCCGGGGAGCGGTCAGGCTGAAGGACATCAGCGAGGCGGTGGGGGTCGACAACAGCACATGCAAGGGCTATCTTCAGGAGCTCACGGACGCGGGCATCATCGGGGTCGTCCATCCGATGATGGGTGCGCCCAAGCGCCCCATCTATTTCATCCGCGACGACCTGTTCGCCTTCCATTACGGGATAATTGTCCGCAGATGGGCCATGATCTCGAACGGGAATCCGGACGAATCCTACAGGGAGCTGGCCCCGTACATCGACGGTCTGCTCGGCGGGAGGTTCGAGATCTTCTGCGCCGACTTCATAAGGAGGAACTACCCGGTGACCGAGATCGGCAGATGGTGGAGGGACGACCCCCGCCGGGGCATCCATCAGGAGATCGACGTGGTGGCCCGTGTCGTGCACAGGGGCAACAGGATGGACCTCTTCGCCGAATGCAAGTTCACCAGGGACGTGGTCGGATTCCATGCATATAACCTGCTCGACAGGACGGTCCTGGACAACATGGGCGGATCGAACGCCCGCCTCTGCCTCATGTCCATATCGGGATTCGATCCGGAGCTCGAGGAGTTCGCGGAGGGGGCGCACGTCCTGCTGATCGGTCCGGAGGAGCTGTACGGGCACAGGAGGCCGGACCCGCTCTGGAACGGCACCGAGTGACCGGATCGAGCGGTCACATCCCGTTGTAGGCCATGAAGGCAGGGCCGTCCCAGTCGTCGAACAGCCGGTCGGCGAAGCAGGCCGCGAACAGGGGATAGTGCTCCACACCCTCTCCGTCGGTGTAGACGTTGCTTCTCGACAGGATCACCCTGCGGTTGACCTGATCGAACACGGACCTGACCTTCCTGAGCGAGGGGGCGGTCCTGTCCCTGCCGGATTTGACCTCCACGGCGATGATGTCACGGCCGGACTCCAGGATGAAGTCCAGCTCCATCCGCCTGCCGCCCGTGTTGTCGCTGCATCCGTAGTAGCGGAGGCGGAGGCCGCACTTCCTGATCCCCTCGGCCATCGCGTTCTCGACGACGGCCCCCATGTTGTAGCCCGTCTCCCAAGAGTATGTGGCCCTGACGGACTCGGTCCCCAGGAGGCTGTTCAGCATCCCCGTGTCCGACAGGTAGACCTTGAAGGAGTGCCTGTTCACGGATGTCTCGATCGGATGGGTCAGGTCCCTCAGATTGAAGCAGAACATGGCATAGCCGGCCTGTTTCAGCCACATCAGGCTGTCGTCGTAGTATTCCGACGTCCTCCCGTCGCGGTCACCGTTCCGGACCTTCGAGAACATGAATTTCTTGTTCGTCCGGGACAGCATGACCGGGATCGAGAAGAAGCAGTCCCTGACCTTCTCCTCCCTTATGGGATGGGAGTGGTTCTTGAAGTCCATCAGGCAGGTGGAGATGGCGTCGCTCAGCACCTTCCCGGCGGCCATGTAGTCCCCGTTCCCGTCGATGAACGCCTGGACCGCCTCGGGGAGCCCTCCGACGATCATGTAGTCCCTGAAGTGCCTGTCCGTGGCCTTGAGGATGGCGTCGCCCAGCGGACGCCTGCGGTGTATGCAGTCCCCGATCTCATCTATGGACTCCTGCGGGACGCCCCTGGCCCAGAGGAACTCCTCGAAGTCCAGGGAGTACATGGTCAGGTGCTCCTCGTAGCCCATTGGCAGGATGCTGACGGACTCGTTCTCCAGGTCGTCCCGGGCGAGGGCCCTCTCGAAGCTCTTCTCGTCGGTTATGGAGTACCCCCCTCCCTTGGCGTCCGCCGGTCCCAGCACCCTCCTCTTGTCCGGATTGGTTATACCGAGGAGGGATCCGGAGGCGATGATGTCGTACCTCCCGTCCATGGTGAACATCTTCAGCGCGCTGCGGGCACGGGGGCAGGACTGGATCTCGTCGAGTATGATCAGGGCGTCGGAGGGATCCAGGTCGGGGATCCCACGCTGGAACTCGATGGCGTTGACTATGGAGTCCACCGAGGTCTCGGAGAACGCGTCCCTGATGTCGGGGTCCGAGGAGAGGTCGGAGTAGACCACGGTCCCGTAGTTCTCCCGGCCGAACGTCTGGAGTATGTAGGTCTTGCCCACCTGCCTCTGGCCCTTCAGCAGGAGGCATTTGTGGCTCCTGCCCTTCCATTCGAGCAACGAATCGTAGATCTTCCTGCGGAGCACGCAGGTGCCATGTGCTGCGAGTATTCGAATCTGAGTTTTTACGATGAAAATCGGGTGTGAAATCTGAGTTTTCACGATAATAGTCATGGTCGAAATCTGAATTTTCACGATTATTCACAGGGTCGGAATCCGTGTTTTCACGGGAATCAGGGTCGACGGATGCGCAGCAGGGCCTCCGGGAACCCTGCGGCGTACAGTGGGAGACGGCCGGAGCGCCCGTCGCCCCCGAGCTCCACCGAGTGGGAGACCATCCCGGAGTCCTCCATCCACCCCAGGGACTTCCTGCGGTCGTTGTTCCCGGACCTGACGGCTATGCCGACGACCCCGTCCGGGGTACCCACCACGAAGTCCGCCTCGCGGCGGTCGCGGCTGTAGTACATCACCTCCCTGCCGGAGGACATCAGCAGGTTGGCCACCGCGTTCTCGGCCACGGCGCAGGGGCAGCTCCCGTAGTTGCCGTTCATCGCCGCGTCCGCCGCCCATCCCGGCATCAGGTGCGCCAGGGTCCCGGGGTCGACGTACGCCTTGAAGATCCCGCGGTCGGCGGCGAGGGACGCCTGCCTGATCGGATGGGAGGCACGGGGGCACATCCTGAGGATCCCCTCGGAAGCCAGCCATCCGACGCTCTGCGCCACATTCCCCCGGTCATGGCCCCCTCCGACCTTGGCGTAGGTGAACCTGCCGTTGTCCTCCAGCTGGCGGGGCATGGACCCGACGCAGTCGAGGATCACGTCGTGGAACCTGCGGCAGCGCCTGCGGGCGCAGGCCATCTGTGACTCCAGGATGTCGCTCGAGGCCTCCAGCACGTCGGCCAGCCTCCCGGTGGAGGCCATGGCGGCCACCGCCTGGGGCATCCCTCCGGTTACCGTGTACCTCCTGAACATCCCATCCAGGGTGCGGTGGACGTCGGAGGCGGGCCGGGTCCCCTGGGCGACGCTCGCCTCGGCCTCCGCCACGACGCCGGGGTCCACCCCCATGGCCGCCAGGAACTCCCTGAAGTCCAAGGGTTCGATGGGGATGCGGACCTCCCATGTGTCGGGCCCATGGGGGAATCCGGATCCGAGGGAGAACGGGGACGACCCGGTGACCACGATGTCCACATCGTTCCCGCAGGAGATCCTCCGGAGCACCGACGGCGCGTCCGGCAGGTCCTGGGCCCCGTCGAGCAGGACCAGGGTATCACCCAGGACCACCGAGTCCCGGCCGAAGGCCGATTGGAGTCCTGACACGAGGTCGGACTGGTCCCCGCATCCCCTGAGCAGGCTCCTCGACGACGACGCCCCCAGGTCCATCTCGACGCAGCGCTGGTAGCGGACGCCCAGGTCCCTGGCCATGGTGGTCTTGCCCACTCTGCTGGGACCGGTCAGCACGGCTATGCCGTCCCCCTCCGACATCCACTGGAGGAGGCGCCTCCTGCCTCTCCTCTCGAACATGGACCTTCCCTGCGCATGGTGGTATAAAATGCAGACATCGGGAGTTCAATAGGATCGGGATCCTGCCCGATTCCCGCGTCCCCGGATGCGTCCCCGGGACCGATTCGTTCCTCAAGTTGAGTAGTGTTCCATGACAAGACGGATCATCATTTAATATCGGATGATCCCGGGCGCCTCCCCTGCGATCGGCCAGAGGAGTGTGCGGCGATCCCGTCGCCACGGGCAGGGAAGGCGGATGTCGGCAACAACTATCTGTCTGATGTTGTATATAAAATAGATTTATACCTCATTCATGGGAGACATCGATTCGGCAGGGTGCTGGCTATTTGTCGATGAAATTAAAATTAGAAAAAATCTAATTTTAAATTAAAATTAGATAAAATCTAATGAATGATTTGTTTAAATATCGAAAGTTCGATTCTCAGACATGGACCGCTTCGTCGGAAGGGAAAGGGAGCTGAGTCTCCTCGAGTCGTCCTGGGGCACGCCCTGCGCGTTCCTGGTCTACGGTCGCAGGCGCATAGGCAAGACGGCCATGCTGACGAGGTTCTGCCAGGGCCGGAGGAGCCTGTACATCGCCTGCATCAGGGGATCCGCGGAAGACAACCTCCGCAGCATAGCCGGCGCGGTGTCCGAGTTCACCGGCAGGGAGGTCGGGAGGTACCACGACTTTTATGACGCGTTCAGGGACCTGGGGAGGATATGCTCAGAGGAGACCGTAGTCCTGGCCATCGACGAGTTCCAGTACATGTCCTCGTCCAACCCCGAGGTCAAGTCCTACGCCCAGCATCTGATAGACACCTCCCTGGGGAAGAGGGGATCCATGGTGATCCTCTGCGGCTCGTCGGTGCGTCTGATGAGGTCCCTGGGGGAGGACGGGTCCGACCCGCTCTTCGGGCGTTTCAGGAGGATGATCAACCTGGGGCCGCTGTCCTTCGGGGACTGCAGGCGGCTCCATCCGCGGATGAGCGACGAGGACTGCCTCAGGCTGTACCTGACCGTGGGGGGCATCCCGAGGTACCATCTGGAGATGACCCAGGACACATACGAGGACTGCATCAAGGAGAACTTCCTGGCGGGCGGATGGATGATGGACGAGGCGGAGAATCTGATCATGGCGGAGTTCTCCCCCGGCACCCGGTACCTCGGCACGATCTCCGCCATATCGAACGGCTCCGTGCGCCTGAAGGAGATCGCGGAGAAGGTAGGCGTCGAGAGGAGCACATGCTCCGAGTACATCCGGGAGCTGGAGAGGGCCGGCATCGTGGCATCTGTGAACCCGATGAAGGGGGCCCCGAAGAGGCCTATATACTACGTGTCGGACGACATGCTCGCCTTCCACTACGAGGTGCTGGTCAACAGGGCGACGCTGATCGGAAGCGGCAGGGCGGACGATGCCTACGGCGGCCTTCTGAACCACATCAGGACCTTCATGGGGAGGAGGTTCGAGCTCTTCTGCCTCCGTCTCATCGCCGAGAACTATCCGGTGACCGAGATCGGCAGATGGTGGAGGGACGACCCCGGGAGGGGGGTGCACGAGGAGATAGACATCGTGGCGTCCACGGTCTCGTCGGGGGTGGTGACGGACCTGTACGTCGAGTGCAGGTTCAGGCGCGAGAGGACGGGGTTCCGCGAGTACGATCTCCTGGATTCGAGGGTGCGGGAGCACATGGACGGGAACTACCTCCTCGTCTTCATCTCGGTGTCCGGGTTCGACGAGGAGTTCGTGGAGTTCGCAGAGGGCGCCCGGGTGCTCCTGATAGGTCCGGATGAGCTGTTCGGCCGCAGGCCCATGCCGGAGATCCGTTGAGAACCGGATGAGAAGTGGATCCCGCCCCGGCGGCCCCGGAGCGGGTGTGAGTGTTTGCGATCAGTTCTTGGCCTTGGCGATGGCCTCGTCCACATAGCCCTGCCAGACCTTCTCCAGGTCGGCGCGGTCCATGGTGTCGAGGACGTACTGGGCGAACTCGTCGCCGGTGGCGCCGGTGCTCCTGCCGGTCATGACCAGCCTCTTCTCGAACTGGGTGCAGACGTCCAGGGCCATGTTGAGCCTCCTGGCCTTCTCGCCCTCGCCGATGTGGTCCATCATCAGGGCCACGGCCTTGATCATGCTGCAGGGGTCGGCGTACTGGGCGCGGCCCTCGGTGACCATCCTGGGGGCGGAGCCGTGGATGGCCTCGAACATGGCGTACCTCTTTCCGAGGTTGGCGGAACCGGCGGTCCCGACCCCTCCCTGGATCTGGGCGGCCTCGTCGGTGATGATGTCGCCGTACAGGTTGGGCAGGACGAAGACCTTGAAGTCGCTCCTCCTGGCGGGGTCGATCAGCTTGGCGGTGGTGATGTCCACGAACCAGACGTCGTGCCTGACCTCGGGGTAGTCCTTGGCGATCTTCTCGGCCAGGTCCACGAACAGTCCGTCGGTGGTCTTGATGATGTTGGCCTTGACGATGATGGAGACGTAGTTCTTCCCGGTCTTCTTGGCGTGCTCGAACCCGGCGCGGATGATCCTCTCGGTGCCCTGCTGGGTGGCGACGCAGAAGTCCATCGCCAGGTCGTCGGAGACGAAGAAGCCGTCGCTTCCCAGGGCGTAGGACCCCTCGGTGTTCTCCCTGAAGAACGTCCAGTCGATGCCCAGCTCGGGGACGGACACGGGCCTGACGTTGGCGAACAGGTCCAGCTCCTTCCTCATGGCGACGTTGGCGGACTCGATGTTGGGCCAGGGGTCTCCCTTGGCGGGGGTGGTGGTCGGTCCCTTCAGGATCACGTGGCACTTCCTGAGCTCCTCGAGGGTGTCGTCCGGGATTGCCTTCATGACCTCGGCCCTCCTCTCGATGGTGAGACCGTCGATCTGCCTGATCTCCACCTTGCCGGCGGCGATCTTGTCGGCCAGGAGGCACTCCATGACCTTCTGGGCGGAGGCGCAGATGTAGGGGCCGATCCCGTCCCCTCCGCAGACTCCGATGATCAGCTTGTCCAGCGCGGAGTAGTCGATCCAGTCCCCTTCGGATTTGAGGACCTCGACCCTCTCCAGCTGCTTCCTCACGAGGGCACCGAACTTCTCCTGTGCCGCTTGGATGGCTTTCTCGTCGACCATTTGTATCGCTAGGGGGGATGGTGCTATCCTATATAATGCGCGCGAGGGCCAGCGGGCCGACGTTCGGACGGATGGATGACGGGCGGGGAGACGCGACCGATCCGGTTCACGGGGTCCGGACCCTGTCGATCGCCAGCACGGTGATGTTGTCCCTGCTGTCTCTGCGATAGCTCCCCTCCACGACGGATCCCGCATCGGGGGCGTCCCTCACCAGGCGTCCGAACTCGGCCACGGTCATGTATCCGAAGGCCCCGTCGGAGCACAGCGCCAGCCTGTGCCAGCCGTCTTGAATCTCTGCGATCGTGGCCCTCTCCGGATGGCCGCCGCCCATGTAGAGGCTGAGCAGGTGGCTCATGGGATGGGTGTTCATCCCGTCCTCGGTTATCAGGCCGTTGCGGAACATCTCCTCCACCGGGGAGTCGTCCACCGTGCGGGTGGTCGAACCCTCGCGGACGAAGTAGCACCGGCTGTCGCCTATGTGGACGGACGTCCACACATCATCGAACGCCAGGACCATCGACAGCGTGGTGCCGCCCCCGCGGCATCCGTCGGCCACCCTGCCGTCCAGGTCCCTCAGCGTCCTGCGCAGGGATTCCACCGCCTCCCCGCTGTCGCCGAAGTCCGCATCCGAGGCCCAGTCCACGAGACCGTCGCAGACGATCCCCGCGGCCTTCGCGCCGTCCCTCATGCCGCCCATGCCGTCGCAGACCGCCGCCATGAGCATGTCCGGTCCACCGACCTCGGCATGTGCCAGCATGCCGTCCGCGGTCTCCATCATCCTCTTTCCGGAGGACACGGCGACCCAGGCGAAGCGGTCCTGGTTCTCATGTCTGCGACCCGCCGTAGTCGACGCGGTGATATCGTACAGCCGTCCGAAAAGCCCGACCTCCATGGGACCACCGCATCGGACATGGGGTTCCGGATAGAAGTGTGTGCCTGCCCCTCCGCGGCCGGAGTGTGGGAATTCGGTGCGGACCGGCCGCCGACGCATCCTCCCATTCGTCTTGGGGACCCGTCCTTTCGCGGAGTGAGTATTAAGAAGAATCGTTGGATATCTGCCGACGGATGCCCTCTGAAGAAGTTACCAAGAAAGAGCCGCCTGCGGACTCGGCGCCGTCCAACGGCAAGAAGACGGCCACCGCGGTCAGGTTGGCCAGCAAGCAGCAGGAGATCTCCGTCACGGAGTTCTTCGAGAAGAACAAGCAGATTCTGGGCTTCGACTCCCGCTCCAAGTCGCTGCTCATGGGTATCAAGGAGGCGGTGGACAACTCGCTGGACGCATGCGAGGAGGCCGGTTTCCTCCCGGACATCGCCGTCACCGTCACCAGGCTGAACGACGAGGACTACAGGATCAGCATCGAGGACAACGGGCCCGGCATCGTGCACAAGATGATGCCCAACGTCTTCGGGCGCCTGCTCTACGGCTCCAGGTTCCACGCCCTCAGGCAGTCCAGGGGACAGCAGGGCATCGGGATCTCGGCGACGGTCATGTACGGCAACATCACCACCGGGAAGCCCGCCCACGTCGCGTCCAAGATCGAGGGCGACGACGAGGTCGCCTGGGGGATGGACATCGTCATCGACACCAAGACCAACCGTCCCATCGTCACCAACGACAAGGCGTTCACCTGGGAGGGCAAGGAGCACGGCACCCTCATAGAGTACACGATCAAGGGGAGGTACATCACCGGGAAGCAGTCGGTGTTCGAGTACCTGAAGGACACCGCCATCGTCAACCCCCACGCGGAGATCACCTTCCATGACCCCGAGGGCACCAAGTACGTCTTCGAGAGGGCCACCGACATCATGCCGCCGAAGCCGAAGGAGATCAAACCACATCCCGAGGGCATGGAGATCGGGGACCTCCTGAAGTACGCCTCGAACTCCGCACAGAGGACGGTCAGGGCGTTCCTGAAGAACGACTTCTCCAGGATCACCGACAGGCTGGCCAGCGAGATCCTCGCCAAGTCCGGGGTGGACGCCGACAAGGCGCCGGACAAGATCACCAGGGAGGACGCGATAGCCATCCTCGGCGCGATCAAGACCGTGAAGATCATGGCCCCGCCCACCGACTGCCTCTCCCCGATCGGCGACACGCTGATCAAGAAGGGTCTGATGCACGTCCTGGACGGCCTCAGGCCGGATTATTACGCCACCCCAGTCACCCGCTCGCCGAAGGCGGTGAACGGCAACCCGTTCGTGGTGGAGGCCGGCATAGTCTACGGAGGGGACATCCCCTCGGACGGCCAGGTGCAGATCCTCAGGTTCGCCAACCGCGTCCCGCTGCTGTACCAGCAGGGGGCCTGCGCCATCACCAAGGCGATCTCGGAGATGGACTGGAGGAGGTACGGCCTGGAGCAGAGGGGCGGGAAGGGCATCCCCTACGGGCCCGCCATCATCCTGGTCCACGTGGCCTCCACCAAGGTCCCGTTCACCTCCGAGGGCAAGGAGGCGATAGCGTCCTTCCCGGAGCTGCAGAGCGAGATCGGCCTGGCCCTGAGGCTGTGCGCCAGGAACCTCAAGAGCCACCTGAACAAGCTGGAGAGGAAGAAGAAGACCCACGCCAAGTTCGAGATCGTGCAGGAGATCCTGCCGGACATGGCGAAGAAGGCCGCCGAGCACCTGGGGAGGCCGGTCCCCAACCTGGACATGACCATCACCAGGATCATGAACGTGGTCTGGGTGGAGCCCACGGTGAAGAAGGAAGACAAGAAGACCTACGGAATCAAGTACACGGTGTACAACTACACGAACCTCCCCCGCACCATGATGCTCCACGCCCAGGTGCCCAAGGAGGCCGTGAACCTGACGCTGTTCACCCACCCCGCGTTCGTGGATATGAAGGAGGACGGCAAGGTCAACTGGGAGGTCAGGGACCTCCAGCCCTCCGAGCGCACCGAGATCACCTTCGAGCTCAAGGGCGACATGGCGGACACCTTCGACGCCGACGACATCTACTTCTCCGGGCTGAACCCGGCGATGGTCATGGGCGCGGAGCTCCTGCCGGGCGACTGGGGGATAAAGGGGATGGAGATCCTCCAGACCGACGAGGGCGACTTCGTCGACGAGGAGGAGGACGAGGAAGAGGAGGTGGAAGACCTTGGCGACGAATGACAGGCAGCAGGAGGCCATGGAGAGCCTCACCGGGATAATCGAGCAGATCTACGACCAGATGGACCGGGGGCAGATCCCCTCCGTGGAGCTGCCCATGAGGTCCAAGAGGAACATCGAGTTCGACCCCCAGCACAACGTGTGGAAGTACGGGGACCTGAAGACGTCCCGCTCGGCGAAGACCGTCAACGGCGCGGTGTCCATGCTCCGCACCGTGTACACCGCGGACTTCATCAACGAGATGATCCGCGACAGCAAGTCGTCCACCCTGAGGGAGATGTACTACATCTCCGAGGGATGGAACCACGCCAAGTTCCACAGCCAGGACGAGAGCAACTTCCTCGCCGAGGACCTGGAGACCATGACCCACTGCATGAGGGAGGACTTCAGGCTCAGGCCGGAGGAGGGCAGCTCCCACGTGTACGGCGACATCAACTTCACCACCCCCACCAAGAAGGGCATGAGGACGATCAACTGCATGGACGACGTGGCCGAGACGGGATTCTCCGTCCCGTACAAGGTGGAGCAGGACACCTTCCAGATCGATCCCGGGAACACCAAGTTCATCATGGCCATCGAGACCGGGGGAATGTTCGCCAGGCTGATCGAGAACGGCTTCCCCGAGAGGTACGGATGCACCCTCATCCACCTGTCCGGACAGCCCACCAGGTCCACCAGGCGTCTGATCAAGAGGCTGAACGAGGAGTACAACCTGCCGGTGACGGTGTTCACCGACGGCGACCCCTGGTCGTTCAGGATCTACGCCTCGGTGGCTTACGGCGCCATCAAGACCGCGCACATCTCCGAGTACCTGGCGACGCCCACCGCGCAGTTCATCGGCATCACCGCGTCGGACATCCTGAACTACAACCTGCCCACGGACAAGCTCAACGACAAGGACGTGGGCGCGCTGAACGCGGAGCTCTCCGACCCCAGGTTCGCCGACGAGTTCTGGGTCAACGAGATCCAGGCCATGCTCAGCATGAACAAGAAGTCCGAACAGCAGGCCCTGGCCAAGTACGGTCTGGACTACGTGACGGACACGTACCTGCCGGAGAAGCTCACCGACATGGGCGTGCTCTGATACCATCCGCCGGGGCAATCCCCCGGCATAAACCTTCGCATCGGTGCCTCAGGCACCCCAGGGGTATCACGTGCACCCCGTCGTCCCGGGTGTACGCGTACTCCGTGCCGGTGACCACGGCCAGGAACGAGGGCTCCGGATCCACCTTCTCTTTGATTCTCAGCAGGTTCCGGGCGGCCGCGTCCACCATGCCATGTCCCAGCTTGACCTCCACCGCCCCCCATTGGCCGGAGTGCCTCATGTGGATCACGGCATCCGCCTCCAGGCCGTCGCTGTCGCGGTAGTGGAGCACTTCCGCCCCGATCGCGCCGGCGTACACCTTCAGATCCCTGACGGCCAGTGATTCGAAGAGCAGCCCGAACGTCCCCAGGTCGGACATGAGGTCGTTGACGGATGCGCCCAGGAAGTACGCGGCGATGGCGGGGTCGCACAGATGGCGGGTGTCGGAGGTCCTGACCGTGGCCTTCGAGCGCAGTCTCGGGCTCCAGGCGGCGGTGTCGTCTATCACGTAGATCCTTCTGAGCGCACTGAGGTAGTCGCGGAGGGTGTTCATGCTCAGGGACGTGTTGTCCTTCGACACCACGTCCGAGAGGATCCTGGTGTCGGGGGCCGATGTGGATTCGTTCCTGGACAGCGATCTCAGGATCTGGCGCATCCTCTCCGGATCCCGGGAGACATGTTTTTGCAGGTCCCCGTTCGATGGGACCCCGGTGTTCAGGATGGATTCGCAGTATCCGGCGACCTGACGGCAGGCGGTGCGCATGCTCTTGTCGATGGTCCTCGGCCATCCGCCGCGGACCGTCCGCTCCGCTATGTCCTCCAGACTCATCTCCGAGCGGCCCGTCACAGCATCCCCGGAGAACAGATCCCCCAGGGAGACCTCCCCGGTGGACTGTCCGGATTCGAACAGGCTCATGGTGCGCATCCTCATCTCCACTATCCTTCCCGTTCCGGAGTGATCCTCCGGCCTCCTTTCTACGGAGGATGAGCCCGTCATGATGTAGAGTCCCTCCCGGTTCAGGTCGTCCACGCTCTTCCTGACGGAGTTCCAGAGCTCGGGGGCGGTCTGCCACTCGTCTATGAGCCTCGGCTTCTCCCCTTCCAGCAGCATGGATGGACGGGTCTCGAGTATCCTGCGGTACTCATCGCGTCTGTCCTCGTCCTGGAGGAACACCTGGCTCCTGGACATACGCACGGCGGTGGTGGTCTTGCCGCACCACTTCGGACCGGTGATCACCACCGCTCCGAACGCTTCGAGGTTCTCGCGGAGTTCGATGTCCGCCAATCTCGGGATGTATCCGGATTCGGAATCGGGCGTCATCGTCAA
>CAYZSQ010000021.1:0-1714 GCA_964479785.1 uncultured Methanomassiliicoccales archaeon | reverse complement strand
TTGTGGAATCATGTCACCTCGGACGATCCCCATCGGCAGGTCTGCGAACGAGGTACCGCATCCGATCATCGGCCCGATGGTGGTGGCGGTCGGGTATGGATTTCCGACCATTCCTCGGGCTGTTCCATACTGTGATATCGCCTGGGAAACGGAGCATCCGCTATCGAATCCTGGATGTGCCAGTATCATGGTTCAACAAAACAAGTTTACAGTATTTTTGAATCATCTTTAATTTATGTTCAAAAATACTGTTATATAGTTAAACAACAATCATAAAGGCATGGGGGAGTTCATAGGCAGGGTACGGGAGCTGGAGAGGCTGGAGGAGATGTTCGCCTCCCCGTCGATCCGCACATGCGCGATCTACGGAAGGAGGAGGGTGGGCAAGACCAGGCTGATTAGGGAGTTCTGCAGGGACAAGAGGAGCGTCTACCTCACAGCCCCCGGGGTCACGAGGGGGATCACCATGGAGTCGTTCCGCACGGTCCTGTCAGGGTTCCCGGAGGTCGACACGGAGGGCATCGGGGACGTCGGGTCGCTCCTGAACGAGCTGGGGAAGCTGGCATCCGGCACCAGGACGGTCATCGTGATAGACGAGTTCCCGAACCTGGCGGCGGTGTGCCCGGAGGCTCCTGCGCTGCTGCAGGCCTTCATCGACCACGAGCTCGAAGGCTCCGACTTCTTCCTGATCCTGAGCGGCTCCTCCATGAGCTCCATGGGGGAGCATCTGAACGACGGCGATTCGCCCCTGTTCCGGCGCTTCATCATGCAGATGAGGCTAGAGCCCCTTCCGTACAGGGAGGCCAGGCTGTTCCATCCGAACCTGTCGGAGGAGGACCGCGTGCGCATGTACGCCATAGCCTCGGGCATCCCGGCGTACCATGAGGTCATGGGCGGGATGTCGGTGGAGAGGGCCATCGAGACCCTGTTCCTGGAGACGTCAGGGTTCCTGAGGAACGAGGCCGACAACCTGATGTCCCTGGAGTTCAGGCCCAGGGGGCTCTACGACTCCGTGCTCGCCTCCATCCGCGGCGGCGAGAGCGGCATGAGATCCATCGCGGAATCCAGCGGTACAGACCGCACCACGTGCGCCCGGGCGGTCGGCAACCTGGAGATGCTGGGCATCGTGCGCAGGGACCACGCCTACAGGAAGCCCAAGAAGGCCGCCTACACGATCTCGGACGGCATAATCAGATTCCACTACGACGTCCTGTCCAGGGGGGAGACCGCGCTGCAGTTCGCGGACACCAGGGGCCTGTACAGGGCGCTGGCGGGACACATCGGCACGTTCTACGGGAGCAGGTTCGAGGACCTGTGCAGGGAGTACGTGGTCTCCAACAACCCGTGCAGGTGGGTCGGCCGGTGGTGGGGGAAAGTCCCGGTCACCTCCGGCGGGGCCGCGGTCAGGGACGAGGACGGGAGGGTGCAGACCGAGGACGCGGACGTCGACATAGTCGCCGAGGTCCTCAACGGGAACAACGTGGACCTCCTGCTATGCGAGTGCAAGTTCACCGCTAGGGCGGTCGGGGTGAGGGAGTTCAGCATGCTGGTGCATAGGGGGGAGTCGGTCCGCAGGGGGGACGAGAACAAGAGGTACGCCATGTTCTCCCGCTCCGGCTTCACCCCGGAGCTGGAGGATCTGGCGGCGGACGAGCCCGGCCTCCGCCTGGAGCTGGTGGGGATGCCGGAGATCAGGGAGTGGGCCGAATCGGGG
>CAYZSQ010000020.1:0-15852 GCA_964479785.1 uncultured Methanomassiliicoccales archaeon | reverse complement strand
CCCTCTTGAGCTGGATCATGTTCTTGTAGCACTTGTTGGTGTCGAAGAACAGGATCGTCCCGTCCCTCTTGACGTACATCTTGCCGGTCCCGGGCTCGATGGAGGCGCCGCAGAAGGAGCACTTCCTTGTCATGTCTACCATCGGAATCACCTCATCCCGAGCTTGCGGGCCTCTCTGGACGTCTCCCTGAGCATCAGGATGTCTCCCATCCTGACGGGGCCCATGATGTTCCTTGTGATGATTCTGCCTTTGTCGCGGCCGTCGAGAACGCGTACCTTGACCTGGGTGGCCTCTCCGGTCATCCCGGTCCTGCCGATGATCTCGACAACCTCCGAGGGGATGCTGTCTGTGTCGACCATTCAGCTCACCTCAGTTCTTCAGTGCCTGGACAGCCTGGGCGATCTCGTCGCAGAGGGCCTTCCCCTTCCCGACGTCCATGATGGCGACGGAGGCGGCGGGCTTCACGAGGCCGATGGCCTTTCCGAGCTCGGCCTTGCTGGGGACGTAGACGTAGGGGACGTTCCTCTCCTCGCACAGGGCGGGCATGTGGGCGAGGATCTCCGGGGGCTCGACGTCGGTGGCCATGATGACCATGGCGGCGGCTCCGCGCTCGACGACCTTGGTGACCTCGTTGGTCCCCTTCTTGATCTTGCCGCCGTCCCTGGCCATCTCGGCGAGGGAGTAGGCTTTGTCGGAGAGTTCCTTGGGTGTCTCAAACTTCACGAATACGGACATTTCAATTACCTCTTTCAGACGCTCAAAGGCGCCTTCATCATTCATCGGCTCTTGGAGAGCAAGCGGACTAAAGGGTGATTCTATATAAAGTTGAAGATGACCCCTCCGCAGGGCCCCCTTGGCCAGACCCTCGGCTCACAGTCCCTTGTTCTCTCCGAACGGGTCGGTGATGAAGCCCCTGAGCTTGGGATGGAGCTTGAAGGAGTCCACGATGCCCTGGGGGGAGTGGGTCTTGAGGTAGTATCCGGCGGCTATCGACACGCACATGGAGCCGAATGTGTTGGACAGCATGTCGCGCAGGGTGTCGAAGGGGCTGTACTGCATGTTGGTGCCGAAGCAGATGTCCACGATGTACTCGAACACCTCCCAGTACGCGCTGAAGCCCATCATGATGATGGCCACGAATATCGACAGCGTCCAGCCGGAGAAGTTCACGGCCCCCTTCGTGAACACGTGGTAGCACATCAGGGTGTAGTACACGCACATGGCCACGGTCATCGAGGAGACGGTGTGCGTCAGGGTGTCGTAGTACTGCAGCACGTCGTACTTCAGGAGCAGGACCCCGTAGGCGTGGAGGAAGATCGCGACGGCGATCAGGATTATGAACGACTTCGGGAGATGGATGATGTTCGCATACTTCAGCAGGATGGGCACCAGGCAGAAGATCCCGCAGATTATGCCCGTGTTCACCTCGTATGTCAGCTTGATCTCGTTGGCGAAGGAGTACGCACTCATCCCGAGGATGATGACGCATGCCATGATGCATATCAGATCGCCAAGATCCAACCTGGAATCCCTCACCGGACCGCCTCCATCGGGTATGTGAAGTCGGCCTTGGTGCGTCCCCTTATGACCTTCACGGCCACGATGGCGTATGCGGCGGAGGCGAACGTCGCCACGAAGGGCGAGACTATGAGGATCCTGTTGGAATACCTCTCCTCCCCGTGCTGGAAGTCCCCGTTGAACACCGGCCACCCGTCGACGTAGAGCGCGACGAAGGTGAAGAACAGGTCGATGACGGACACCGCCAGCGAGAACATCATCGCGAACAGGACCATCCACCTCTTGGTCAGGGTCATGCCGAAGCTCCTGTCCATCATGATGGAGAGCATGAACCCGGAGACGAAGCACTGCAGGCACTGAAGGGCGGCGCCCATGTACTCCGTATAGTCCACATCCAGGAGTATGTGGCCGTCTATGGGGTACACGAGCTCGTTCACCAGGAACATCGCCACGGCCAGGGCCGGTGCCAGCATGGTGGCGCCGACCATGCGTCTGGAGTAGAAGTAATCCGCCTTCAGGAGATTGGGCAGTATCAGGATGAAGAGGCTGACCAGGTCCACCACGAACCACATCCAGTCGGCCGTGACGGCGGCACAGACCGCCAGGGCGGCGAACAGGACCAGGGACGCATGCGTCATGGAACGGGTGGATACCATGAGCTCACCTAACATACGATGCATATAATCGTTTCCGTAAACAGGAAGTGGGTTGGTGAAGGGGTCCGGGATGGATCCCGGGCGTTCGAGGCTCAGTCGACGTAGTCCAGCCAGTCCTCGTACTCGGGGACCTTGCCTGTGACGATGTCGTGGAACTTGGCGTGGATGCCGGTGGCGACGCTGCCGACCTTCCCATTACCGATGGGCCTGCCGTCGATGTAGGTGACGGGGGCGATCTCCGCGGCGGTGCCGGTCATCCAGACCTCCTCGGCGGAGTTCAGCATGAACCTGGAGACCTCGGTCTCCACGACCTCGTAGCCCATGTCCCGGGCCACCTGGATGATGGAGCGCCTGGTGATCCCGTCCAGGATGCTCTCGGCGGGACAGGGCGTGAGGATCCTGCCGTGGATGTACAGGAAGATGTTCTCCCCGGTGCACTCGGCCACGTGCCCGACGGAGTTCAGCATGACCGCCTCGTTGGCCCCCTGGCGGACGGCCTCCCTCTTGGCGAGTGTGGACGTGACATAGGACCCGTTGACCTTGGCGCCGGCGGGCCCGCAGAGGTTGTCGGGCCTGTGCCAGGAGGACGTGATGAGCTTGGCGCCGGCGGCGCTGTCCGGCCCCAGGTAGGCGCCCATGTGGATGCATGTGATGGCGAAGGTTGCGGGGACGCCGATCGGGTTCAGCCCGACCTCCTCGCCGCTGAGGAAGACGCAGGGCTTGACGTAGTCCACCATCTCGCCGTTGGCGCGGACGGTGTCCTTGATGGCCTCGCAGATGGCGTCGGCGTCGTAGACCTTCCCGTCGAACTCCAGGTCGATGCCCATCATCTTGCAGCCGTCGACCATCCTCTGGACGTGGTCCTTCAGCCTGAAGATGGCCATCCCCTTGGGGGTCTGGTAGACCCTGATGCCCTCGAAGACCCCGGTGCCGTAGTTGAGCGCGTGGGCGAGGACGTGGACCTTGGCGTCCTCCCAGTTGACGAGCTTGCCGTTCAGCCAGATCTTTTCTGCCTTCTCCATGTGAACACCTTGTGAAACGGGACCGCCGGAGACCGCTGTCTCCGCAGATGTTCCATGCACAAATGTTTGTGTATTAACGATTTTCGTGGACGGAATCGTCGCTGTGGCTCAGTATCTCGTCCACCGCATCGGCGAAGTCGAAGCCCTCCGAGACGCGGATGCCCCTGCACCCGAGCCTGCGGGCGAACTCCATGTCCTTCTCGTGGTCGCCGATCATGTATGACCTGCGGGGGTCGATGCCGTGCCTCGCGATGGCTGCCAGCCCCATGCCGATCCCCGGCTTCCTGCAGGAGCACCCTTCCTCCGGGGTGTGGGGGCAGAAGAATATGTCGTCGATGCGGCCCCCTCCGGCGGCCACGACGGACCTGAGCTTGTCGTGTATCCTGGAGAGGGTCGCCTCGTCGAAGTAGCCGCGGCCGATGCCGGACTGGTTCGTGACGACGATCACCAGGAACCCGGCCTCGTTGAGCCTCCTGACCGCGTCCGGGACGCAGCCGTACACCTCGAACAGGTCCGGGTCGCCGCAGTACGGGACGTCCTTGGCGACGGTGTCGTCCCGGTCTATGAAGACGGCTCGATTGCCGAAGAGCTCCCTCTCCACGATGCCGCAGATGGTGTGGCAGGCGCAGAGGTAGCCCTCCTGGATGCGGGGGGTCTCCTTGGACGGTATGACCACCGCCAGGTCGGCGACCTCTCTCATCCTGCCGCCGTCGCCGGTGAAGGATATGGTGACGGCCCCGCGTTCCTTGGCGGCCTCCATGGCCAGGATCACGTTCTTGGAGTTCCCGGAGGTGGACATGCCGATGACCACGTCTCCCCTCCTGCATACGGCCTCGATCTGCCTCTTGAAGACCAGGTCATAGGAGTAGTCGTTCCCGATGGCCGTCACGGGGGCTATGTTGGACAGGCACACGCCGGGCAGCGCCGGGCGCTCCATCATGTACCTCCCGGAGAACTCGGCGGCGATGTGCTGGGCGTCCGCGGACGACCCTCCGTTGCCCATGAATATCGCCTGGCCCCCGTTCCTGAAGCATTCGACGAGCAGGTCGGCGGCCCTGCGTATCTGCGCGGGGTCGATGGCCGATATCGTCTCCGCACTCCTCCTCAGCTCTGCGATGATGTCATCATTCATTGGAGTACCTCCAGGAGACCACTCCCTCGGGCTCGAACATGTAATCCGTGACCCTGGCACCCATGTCCTGGAGCGCCTTGGCGACACTGTACTTGCGGTCGTATTTGCATATGAAGTACATGAAACCGCCACCTCCGGCACCTGACACCTTCCCTCCGATGGCCCCCTCGGCCATGGCCACCTCGTAGAGGGCGTCTATCTGGGGGTTGGTGACCTTGTTGGAGAACTGCTTCTTGTACTCCCATGATTCGTGGAGGAGCTCGCCGGCGTGCGCTATGTCCCCCTTCTCCAACGAGACCACCATGGACCTGGCGATCTCCTTGGTCTTGTCCAGGGCCTCCTCGTTCTGGCCCTTGTTGAACTTGTCCACCTGGCTCTCGATGATGGTGGCCGACTCGCGGGGCGCGCCGGTGTAGCAGAGCAGGGATGAGTACTGCAACTCGTTGATCGTGTCCTCGGGGATCCTCACACGGTTCACGTTCACGCCGTTCCTGTCGAACGTCATGTAGTTGAACCCCCCGAACACGGCGGCGTACTGGTCCTGCTTCCCCCCTCTGAGGCCGATCTCCTCCCTCTCCAGCCTATATGCCAGCTCGGCCATGTCCATGCTGGTCATCCTGATGCCCTGCCACTCGCAGACGGCGGCGATGATCGACACGATGACGGTGGACGACCCTCCGAGACCGGACCCGGGCGGGGCCTCCGACTGCAGGAACATCTTGAAACCGTCCGTCACCTCGAAGTGGTTGGTCACCGCCTTGATCAGGTCCATGTTCCCGTCCAGCGGGAGGGGCCCTCCATCCAGGGGGGCCGCGTACTTGCCGTAGTCCGTGGAATGGACGGACATGGAATGGTCGTCAGTGGGGGTGATCGTGCAGTAGGCGTAACGGTTGATCGTGGTGTTGAAGACGGCGCCGCCCTTTCTAGAGGCATACGGTTCGACGTCGGTCCCGCCTCCGGCTATCCCCAGTCTGAGGGGGGCCCTTGCTCTGTAATGAATCCCGTCCATACTCACACCAGCCGACTATGATCGGTCAGGCCATCCATCGATGAGCCGTATGCCATGATGACTACGGTTCTAAGATATCTATTTTTCAGAACACCGGACGACGCTCCCGCACCGGATCGTCACTGGGTGAGAGCGTGCCTCTGACCGTAGGGCGAGTAGTACCCCCCGCAGAAGATGTACACATAGGATCCGTCGACGTCGACCAACCGGCCAGACGCGGACCCTCCGCTGACGTCCACGGTCCCGATCCAGACGATCTCGGAGCAGTACGTCACCCCGGAGGCCACGACCTGGACCAGGTCGGTGCGCGTGCTGTCGTCGTAGGAGCCCCCCACCACGCACAGCATCCCGGACCCGTACGGTGCCAGCGCGACGGATCCGTAGCCGTCCTCCGACACATACCCCAGCTGCAGGCATCCCTCCACATCCGATGACATGCCGTACTGGGAACTGCTGCTCATGATGCATATCGCCTCCCCGATCTCGTCCCTCTGCCCGACGGCGCTCTCGCGGGACTGGGCATCGTTGAAGCATCCGGCCCCGTAGAACAGGTCCTCCCAGCCCTCTACCTCCGTGACCTCGCCGTCCGGCCAGGCCACGTACTTCCCCATGGTCGGACCGACCCAGTAGACCGACCCGCCCGAGGACATCCAGCGGAGGAGAGGGTCGCCTTCCGCACCGGTGTACACCGTGGACGGGGCCGCACCGGTCAGGAAGATGACCCCGACGCCGCCTCCCTCCGTCGACATGAGTTCGCCGAGGCCCTCGGCGTCCACCACGGTCGCGTCCATGCCGTGGATGGAGAGGTCGTGGATCATGTCCTCGACGGCCGCGTCGGCCTCAGTTATCCCCACGGTGCCATAGTCCCCGTCGTAGTACACGTACACCCTGTCCGGCGGGACCATGGCCTCCGACACCAGCTGCACGACGGTGAACTCGGCCGCGGCCGAGGACGAGACCGTGTACTCGGGACCGTCGTCCGTGTAGCCCACGGATGAGCCGTAGTCGTATGGGTCGGCGTAGGTCAGCACCTCCCCGGCCACCATGACGACCAACAGGACCACGGCGATGGCCGCGGCCGCGTCACGACGCCCCGACACGGTCCACCTCCCTCCTCCGTCTCCTGTTCAGGCCGAACCTGAGGAACACGGAGTATATCGTCAGCGTCTCCAACGCCCCGAACACGAGGCTCAGCAGGGACTGGTTGGTCATCCCGGGCAGCACCTCCTGATCCAGCCACATTATCCCGTTGTAGATGGTGTCCGAGGACACCAGGCCCAGGAACACATCCGTCTGGAACAGGATGCCGAAGTTCTGGAGCACCAGCGCATACAGCATGGGGACCACGGAGAACGCGACGAGCACGTGCTTGAAACGGCTGTCGGACACCAGGTAGTGCAGTATCAGGAACGGCACGATTATCATCAGGTACGACGGGACCGGGGTCCAGAGGAACACGCACGTCGATCCGAGCAGGCAGAACATCACGAACCTCCGGTCCAGATCCTCCCCGCCCGACTTCCGGAGACGGTTGGCCAGTAGGATCTCCAGCAGGAATATGACCGGCTGCAGGGCCAGGACGATGATGTAGCCGTTGGACGACAGGGACTCCCAGAAAGTGTTCTCGCTCGAGTCTATGGATTCGACACGGTTGATGATGAAGTCGAATGTGGATGCGATGTCCCCGTCCAATATGTTCGGGATGTAGATGAGCAGGGTCATCAGCAGGGAGCCCGCGACGCACATGCCCATGGAACGGACGGATTCCCTGCGGTCCCCGCGGTTCGAGGCCAGGACATAGGCGGCGAGGATGAATATCAGATAGACCGGGAAGAACTTGGTGAACACCGATGCGGCGAAGACCGCCCCTGCGAGGAGGTATCTCCTGGTCATGAGCATGTACACCGTCAGCACCAGGAAGAGGACCGACAGGTTGTCGAACATCGCCTGGACACAGGACACGTACATGACGAGGGGACAGAGGAACCACAGGCCGAACGCCAGTGCGGCCTTCCTCCGGTCGGACGTCAGGCGCATCACAATCTGGTAGAGGACGTATGAGATCGCCAGGTCCACCATTGTGAAGACCGCCTTGAAGACCAGATTGAACTCGACGGTGGTTATCAGGCTCTTGTAGTAGCCCCACGAGACGTCCAGCGCGGGAAGCACCTGGTCCGCCTGGACCCCCATGATGTCGATGCCGAGGGCGAAGTTCATGACGGAGCCTATGGCTGCGATGAAATACCCCCACACTGGGGTGTAATAGTATCCCGGAAGGTCGTACAGTCCGCTTCCGGACTGGATGTTCTCGATGATCGTCGCCCAGTACGACGTGTCGTAGCAGTAGGTGAACAGCACGGACAGGACCGATCTGATGATCAATCCGACGATGAGGATCGAGAGTATTGGATGGGCGGACATCCAGCGTATTGGAACACTTCCGCTGACCCTCCCGATGAATGATCCGCATCCCCCCGCAGACGGGACGCACGGCGTGTCGCCGGTAAAACCGTCCTCGGCTCCCACGTTCGTCCATCGGAACCGCCCTTATTTGATAGTACCGTTATTAATAATCATGTCATCGGGACCATCATGAGGATAGCGATGATGACCGACAGCTGGTTCCCCACCAGGGACGGCGTCGTGACCTCCATCTGCATCATCAAGGAGTCCCTGGAGTCCCTTGGCCACGAGGTCTTCGTCATCGCCCCCGAGCCCGAGGAGGAGTTCAGGCAGGAGGGCGTCTACTACTTCCCCGCCGTGAGGTTCAGGTCCTACGAGGGCTACTACGTCCCCATCTACCCCTCGAACAAGATCGAGGTCCTGAAGGGGATCGACCCGGACGTCATCCACATACACGGGGTGGCCACCATGGCCCTCCGCGGCCTCATCTGCGGACGCACCCTGGGCATCCCAACGGTCATGACGTTCCACACCATGGTGGACGACGCCGCGAGGTACTACTCGCCGATTAAGCTGCCCCCCGAGACCATGGACCGGCTCATCTGGATATACCTGCGCCAGATCCTGAAGAGGATGGACGTGGTCGTCACGCCCACGGCCTGCATCGGAAGGGAGCTGGAGGCCCACGGCGCCCGCTGCAGGAACCTCCTGTCCATACCCACCGGCGCCAAGACCGACGTCTTCCGTCCCGGGATCCCCTGCGACGACATCCGCCGGCGCTACGGCCTGGAGGGGAGGAGGGTGGTGATCCACGTGGGCCGCATCTCCTACGAGAAGGAGATCGACATGGCGGTCCGCGCCATGAGGGACGTGGACGCCGTCCTGCTGATAGTTGGCAAGGGGCCAGCCAGGGACGACATCGGGTCGCTGGTCGCGGAGCTCGGCATGGAGGACAGGGTGGTCTTCACCGGGTTCGTGCCGGACGAGGAGCTCCCGCGGTTCTACAACGCCGCGGACGTGGCCGTCTCCGCCTCCAGGTTCGAGACCCAGGGGCTGTCCATCCTGGAGGCCATGGCCTCCGGCAAGACCGTGGCGTGCCGCAACGGCAGGGCGTTCGCCGAGATCGTCCGCGACGGGGAGAACGGGTACCTGTTCGACGACGAGGAGGGGTGCAGGGAGGCCATACTCAGGGCGCTGGATGCCCCCGAGGAGGTCCGCCGGGCCTCGTACATGACGGCCCTGGAGAACTCCAGGGAGAGGTCCGTCGAGAGGTACGTCGAGGCGTACAGACTGGCGATCGAGACCAAGCGGGCGAGGTCGGGCACATGAGCCTGGGGGACTGGCTGTTCGGGCTGTTCGACGGCTTCGGCGAACCCGGGGTGCTGCTGTTCATCCTGATCCTGTTCTTCATAGACGCCGTCATCTTCCCGACCCTGCCGGAGGTGTTCTTCCTGTTGGGGTTCGACCAGAACCCCACGGTGGCGTTCGGATGCGAGCTCCTGGCGGTGGCGGCGATCGGGGAGCTGGCCGGCATATTCCTGCTGTACTACGTGGTGAAGCGCATACGGGTCCCGGCCAGGGTGTCCAGGGTCGCCGAGAAGTACATCGACTTCCTGATCGTCAGCGACGAGAGGATAATCCTGGTCAACAGGGTGGCGCCCATGATCCCGTTCCTGGGGGCGTTCATCGCCCTGAACGGCAACTGGAATCCCGGGAAGTGCGCGTTCTACATCGTCCTGGGCTGCATACTGAAGTACGGCATCATCATGATGGCCAGCAGCTTCTTCTACAGCTACTTCGGCAGCGACACCGCCCAGACGGTGATGCTCATCGCGATAGTGGCGGTGATCGCCGTCAGCTTCGTCGCATCCTACATCAAGAAAAAGAGATCGGGGTTGGAATCATGAGGTTCGTGGACGTGAATCCGTTCTTCTACCCGCATCACGGCGGGATCGAGACGCGCATGCACGACACCGCCAGACTCCTGGCGGCCAGGGGGCACGACGTCACCGTGCTCACCGGGAGGCTCCCGGGCACCGCGGAGGAGGAGACGACCGAGTTCGGATACAGGGTCGTCCGCCTGAAGTCGAGGATCGTCGACATCTACAACCCGCCGTTCATCTCGTCGAAGGGCGTTCTGGAGGCCCTGGAGTCCATGGATGCCGACGCCGTCAACTACAACTACCGCTGGGCGCCCTCGTACAACAGGGACCTGGGCAGGTACGACGGCAGGAAGGTGTTCACCTACCACAACATGTGGGGCGAGGGCACGGGCATCCAGGCCAAGCTGTCCGAGATCAACGACAACATGTTCAGGAGGACCCTGGAAACCTTCGACTCCATAGTGTGCGTCAGCGGCTACGTCAGGGACGACCTGGTCCGCAGGGGTGTGGACAGAGGGCGCACCTGCGTCATCCCCACCTGCATGGACCTCCCCGACGCGTCGGGGGAGCCTGAGGGCGACTTCATCCTGTCACTGGGGAGACTGGTGGCCACCAAGGGGCTGGACGACCTGATATCCGCCATGCCGCGCATCGACTCCAGGCTGATCCTGTGCGGGCGCGGGCCGGAGGAGAGACGCCTCAGACGCCTGGTGTCGGAGAAGGGGCTGGAGGACAAGGTGGAGTTCAGGGGGTACGTGTCCGAGGAGGAGAAGAACCGCCTGATGGACACCTGCAAGTTGTTCGTCATGCCGTCGCTGTTCGAGTCCTTCGGGCTGGCGGCGCTGGAGGTGCTGGGGCACGGCAGGCCCCTGGTGTACTCCGAGGTGAACGGGCTGCCGGAGACCGTCGGCGCCGGCGGCATAGGGGTGCCGCCCGGGGACCCGGAGGCGATCGCCGAGGCGGTGAACGGGCTGCTGGCCGACGACGGACTGAGGAGGGAGCTCTCCGTAAAGGCCAGGGAGCAGGCGTCGACCTACACCTGGGACAGGTACATCGGGACGTACGAGGACGTGCTCCTGGGAAGAATGGAAGGGGCCCCGTGAGGGGCGTGTTTGCCTCAGAGGGCGTTGAGCGCCTTGACGTAGCGCTCGGGCTTGCCCGTCTCGATGAGCTCCTCCACCTGGTCGGAGCCGCCGACCACGCCGACGTTCCCTTTGGAGGTGGAGAGGAGCGCGTATGCGGACTGGCCGGATTCGGGGATGAGCTCGGCCTTGTAGACGTCCTGGAGCTTCTGGAGCCTGCCGATGGCCATCTGGGCGGCGTCATGGCTGATCACCGAGAGGACCATCCTGGATTTCCCGGGCAGCTCGCACTTGCCCACGACGATGGTCTCGACGTTGATCTTGTTGCGGGTGAACTCCCCCATGACCCTCTGCATGACTCCGAACTCGTTCTTGACGATGAGTGAGATTACGTGCACGGTTCCACCGATTCCCCCATGTGAGTCTTTTATATTATAGGTGGTGCTTGGTCCGGAGGAGACAGATGACCACCGTCGACGCATGCAACGGCAGTCAGGGGGCCGAACCCCCGCTGGAGATCGCCATCGGCATCTGCGCGTACAACGAGGAGCAGACCATCGAGAGGAGCATCCGCTCGATCTACGCCCAGTCCACCCCCGGCATCGTCGTCAGGGAGATCCTGGTGGTCTCCTCCGGGAGCACCGACGGCACGGACGACATCGTCCGCGGGCTCATGGCGGAGTACCCCGAGCTGCGCTTCCTCCCCCAGGAGAGGCGCGAGGGGAAGAACTCGGCCATCAACATGTACCTGGACAACAAGACCTGCGACCTGGTGGTCATGCTGAACGCGGACAACGTCTTCGCCTCGGAGGACTCGCTGTACAACCTGGTGATCCCGTTCAGGGACCCGGAGATGGGCATGGTGGGCGGACACCCCATCCCCACCAACGACCCGAAGGACAGGGTCGGCTTCGCGTGCCACATGCTGTGGTCGATGCACCACAACCTGGCGATGATATACCCCAAGATCGGGGAGCTCGTGGCGTTCAGGGACATCGGGACCCGCCTGCGCACCGACATGCAGTCGGACGAGGACCTCATCCGCATGAGGCTGGAGGAGGCCGGGTACAGGACCGCCTACGCCCCCGGCGCCACCATCTACAACAGGGGCCCGGAGACCGAGGAGGACTTCCTGAAGCAGAGGGTCAGGGTGAACATCGGCGAGGTCACAATGAAGAGGACCTACGACTACGACATCCCCTCGTGGAACAAGGGGTACCTGGTCAGGACCCTGCTCGGGACCGTCCGCGACCTGGGGTTCCATCCCTTCAAGATGCTCTACGCCGTGGGGCTCGAGGTCAAGGCCAGGAGGATGGCTCAGGAGCACGTCGCCAACGGCGGCGACAACATGAGCGTCTGGGACCCGGTCAGCACGACGAAGAGGGTCTGAGACCGACCTCGCGGCCCTCGTCCACCACCCGGCCGGGCTCCACCACGGTCCCGTCGGCCAGGACGGAGTTGGCCACCGATGCGCCGCGTCCTATCCTGCATCCTGCTCCGATGATGCTGTCCGCCACGGTGGCGCCCTCCAGGACGCATCCGCCCATGACCAGGACGTTGTCCAGGTCGCAGCCCTCCACCCTGGACCCCTCCAGGATGACGGACTCGTTCACCCTGGACTCGGACAGGGATGCGCCGTCGCCCAGGTAGAACCTGCCGGTGACCCGGGAGCCGCCCGTGTCCCATTCCGTCCGATCGTGCTCCGCGGCGGCCACGGCCAGGTTGGCGCCCAGCAGGTCCCTGGGCCTGCCCACGTCCATCCAGATCCCGCTCACCTCGAATCCCTGGATCCTGTGTCCGTCGGCCATCAGCCTCGGGACCAGGTCCTTGGAGAAGTCGAAGAACGTGGCCTCCGGGACGTAGTCCAGGACCGAGCGGTCGATGACGTAGACCCCCGCGTTTATGAGGTTGGAGAACACCTCCTCCGGCCTGGGCTTCTCCTTGAACTCGGTTATCCTGCCGTCCGGCTCGACCCTGGCGATCCCGAACTCGCAGGGGTTCTCCACCGGGGTCAGCGATATCGTGACGGACGCCCCGGTCTCCATGTGCCTGTGGATCTCCGCCGCCACGTCTATGGACGCGAACACGTCCCCGTTGGCGGCCACGAACACCTCGTCCAGGCGGTCCTGCACCAGCTTCATGGCGCCCCCGGTGCCCAGGGGCTCGTCCTCGTAGGAGTAGACGATGCCGAGGCCCAGGTCGGATCCGTCCCCGATGGCCTCCCTCATCTGCTCGGACTTGTACCCGCATGCGAGGATGACCTCCTCGATGCCCGCCCTGGCCAGGGACCTGAGCAGGTACCAGAGGCAGGGCCTGCCGGCCACCGGGAGGATGATCTTCGGACGCGTCTCGGTCAGGGGGAGCAGCCTCGTCCCCCTGCCTCCGACCATTACAACAGCCTGTCTGACCTTCATGACATTCACCTCTTGGGGCGCACCATCCTGACCACGTTGATGTCCCTGGGGACGCCCAGCTCGGCGGCCACCGGGGCGCACTTGGTGCGGAGTATGTGGACCATGGGCACGTCCAGCTCCACGTCGGAGGTGGCCTCGTAGTTGGCCATGCCCTTGGCTATGACCAGCCCGCACCTCCCGATCTCCTCCGCCAGGTCCCCCGGGACGTCGTCCCAGTCCACGCCTATGTAGAACTTCCCGGTGGAGACCAGGCGGTCCACCTCGGAGTCCATGCCGATGCGGAGGGCGTCCTCCATGGTGACGTCGTTGAGGATCGGCGCCCCGCGGACCACCCCGACCACCCGCTTGCCCATCCTGCGGAGCTGCCTGATCAGCACCTTGTCCAGCTGGGACTCCCCGCAGTTGTCGAACATGTACACCGCGCCCGGCACCCTCTCCAGCTCCTCCCTCAGGAGGTCCGTGTCGTCGGCGCCCAGGCCCTGGGCCATCATGCCGTCGAACACTCCCATGAACTGCTCCGGGGAGCTTATGGCCGAGCCGACGCCGAAGTCCATGATGTTGCCCACCACCGCGGCGGTGACCGCGGCCCTCAGCGGGTCGTCGGAGGCCAGCACGGCGTCGTCCAGCATCCGGACGTAGGGCTCGGCGACCCTGTCGGCCTCGACCTTGAGGTCCAGGTACGGGTCCTCGCAGCCCACCGCCTGGTAGGCCCGCCTGTGGACCTCGGTGGCTATGCGCACCGACCTGGTCCCGGGATCCATGCTCTCGGATAGGACCCTGGAGGCCTCCCTCACCGCATCGAACTCGCGGCCGTTGCCCACCAGACGCGATTGGAACAGGACGCGTCTCATGAGACACGGTGCGCAGTCTGCAGTGAATCTCATACGACGGCCCTCAGAACTTCGTCCCGCGGAAGCGCCGCGTTGCCGCTTGGTTTGGGAACGTGTGGGGTTTCCCCCACGTTTTGTCCGATCTTCAGACGACGGTGTTCGAGACGCACTCGACGTTCTCGATGCCGGCGATGGACTGGAGGGCGCTCTCGAGCTTGCCTCCGACCTCCTCGTCGGTGTCGTCGATGAGGAATCCCGCGTTGACCTTCATGAGTCCGAAGGCGACGGGCAGGATCTTGGTCTCCAGGAGCTTGACGCCCTCGGGGAGGACTCCGGAGAGCTGGCTGATGACGTTCTCGAGGTCGACCTCGGTGCTCTCGGGCATGAGGTCGTATGCTGCTGCGATCTGTCCCATGTCTTCACCTCACGGACCGACGAATCCGCATTTCTTGCACTCGTAGGAGACTCCCTGGTCGCGGCACTGGTCGCACCTTCCGACCTCGTACTCTCCACAGCGGGGGCACTTGAAGAAGGTGTTCCCTTTGCCAACCAACCTCTTTCCACAGGAAGAGCATATCTTATCGGCTGCCATGAGCAAGCGATAAAGATTCTCATATTTAAAGGAGAAAGATGTCGGCCCGCGCGCGCACGCCTTATGGGTCACCTGCGCTCGGAGGGGTACATCCCGTAGTAGTCCACGCCGTAGATCCGCGCCACCACCTTGGCGGTGAACCTCCCGAACCCCCACAGCTGGTGGAAGGTCATGATCGGGACCTTCGGGTTCAGGTGGGACTCCCCCTCGGCGCGGGTGCCGAAGTCGTACCTGATGTAGCGGATGTCCACCTGCCTGTCGGCGTGCTTCAGCAGGTCCATCAGCACCTTCCATCCCCTGAGCTCGAAGCTGTCCCAGTTCCCCCGGATGATCGGCCTGAACACGTCGCAGCGGATCCCGAACAGCCCGCTCATCATGTCCTTGGTTGTCTGTTTGCCGTGGATCTTGAAGAACACCTTGCAGTACAGCTCCACCAGCTCGGACCCCAGGGCCCTCTTGGGGCCCATGGACATCCTGCTGGTCCTCCACCCCACGCACAGGTCGGCGCCGGCGTCCATCTGCTCGACGATCCCGCCCAGGGCGGAGACGGGATGCTGGAAGTCGCAGTCCATGCATATGGCGTAGTCGGTCTCGGCGATCTCGAAACCCTGCAGGACCGACGCGCCGAGCCCCCTCGCATCGGGGTCGCGGACGTGGAAGGTGACGAGCGGGTCGTCCAGGGCCTCCACCTCCTGCCTGCTGCGGTCGGTGGAGTTGTCGTCCATGAAGAGGATCCTGTAGTCGGGGTACTCGGCCCTGATCGCCCTGGCTATGTTGGCGATGTTCCTCTCCTCGTTGAATGTGGGGATGACGATCGTGCATGAGCCGGACATTCCTGGCACCTCGCGACGCACCCAGCCCCGGGCGCTCTTGTCTCCGGGGATGCATCCCGATTATTAAAGCATCGACAGCCGCGGTGCCCGAAACAATCATGTCCGATGCCTGAGATGCTCCGGGCATGAGGATGTTCGGAACCAACGGCGTGCGCGGCGTGGCGAACGAGTACCTGAGCTGCGAGCTGGCTCTGCGCATGGGGAGGGCCATAGGCGCCGTCCTGGGAAGGAGGATCGCCGTGGCCATGGACCCCCGCGTCTCGTCCCAGATGGTGAAGTGCGCGCTGTGCTCCGGACTCATGTCCGTGGGGACCGACGTCCTGGACCTGGGTATGGTCCCGACCCCGGCCCTCCAGCACTACATCCGCGCCCGCCCGGAGATCACGGGCGGGGTGATGATCACCGCATCCCACAACCCCCCGGAGTTCAACGGCATCAAGTGCATCTCGGCCGACGGGACCGAGTGCCCCCCTCACG
>CAYZSQ010000019.1:0-16359 GCA_964479785.1 uncultured Methanomassiliicoccales archaeon | reverse complement strand
GGATGAGCATCAGCAGCCCCGCCTCGGTGGCGGTGAGCTGCCCGATGCTCTGGAGATACAGGGCCAGGAAGTAGGTGAGGGAGTAGGACGCGGCGTAGTTCAAGAAGGCGGCGGCGCAGGAGCCGGAGAACACCCGGTTCCCGAACAGCCTGACGTTGAGGAGCCTGTCCCCGTCGTGGAGCTGGGAGCGGGCGAAGAGGAGCAGGAGCACCGCGCCCACGGCCAGGGAGGCGAAGGCCCATGTCTGGGGCAGGTTGACCATCCCGCCCATGCTCAGCACTATGGCCGCGCCGTAGAGGACCGCCCCCCGGATGTCCAGGGTGCGGCCGGCGTGGGGGGCGATGTCGTGCCTGAACGTGGCCATGCAGACCAGGGACGCCGCCGCCAGGGGGACCACCAGCAGGAACAGGCTGTGCCATCCGAAGACGTCGTTCAGCACCCCTCCGAGAGGCGGTCCGGCGGCGAGGCCGATGTACACGCACATGGTCTGGAGCCCGATGGCGCCGCCCCTGTTGCCAGGGGGGTTCACGTCGGTGATCATGGAGATGCTGGTGGTCACTATGGCGGCCGACCCCAGACCCATGACCGCCCTGCAGGCGATCAGGAACCAGAACGACGGGGACAGGGGTGCGAGCAGGCAGGCGGCGGCTATGACCGCCACCCCGGCCATGAACACCCTCCTCTTCCCGTACAGGTCCCCCACCTTGGCCAGGGGGACCATGAACACCACCGAGGAGAGCAGGAACGCGGTGTTGACGTAGGCCAGCTGATGGGAGCCGACGGTGAACTCCTCCCCGATGTTCACCAGGGACAGGTTCATCATCGTGCTCAGCAGCGGGGTGATGAACCCCGCCAGGCAGCATGCCAGGAGGACGTGCCTCCTCTCCCCGAGAGTGAACTGCGTCATGCGCTGAGGCCTTCGGACCTGAAGCGGCCGGTCTTGGCGCAGTAGGCGAGGAACAGCAGTCCCACCACCAGAGCCAGTATGGCCATGACCGCGAACATGTCGGGGTATGATGAACCGACCATGGCGAACAGCGGCACGCTGATCAGGGAGATGGCGAACTGACCCAGGTTCAGGGAGGTGCTGTAGCCGCCCATGATCTTCCCGGAGTTGGACCCGGTGACCTCGGCGGCCAGGGTGTTGGACACCGCGGGGGAGATCATCCCCACGGCGATCCCGGCCACCACCATCATCACCACGGAGGCGGCGACGGTCTCCGACAGCTCCAGCACTATCAGACCGGCGAACATCAGGATGAACCCGATCCCCATGATGGCGAAGGGCCTGATCCTCTGGACGATCCTCCTGTACATCAGGCTGAAGCAGGCGTTGGACACCCCGTGTATCCCCAGGAACAGCCCGGTCACAGAGGTGGACACCCCCAGCTCCGTCTGGAGGTAGGTGGGCATCTTGGTGGGCAGCAGGAACGCCATGGTCATGACCACGAATATGGTCACGTAGCACACGACCAGAAGGTTCTTGTTGGCCTTCCTGGCCGGCTCCCTGGCGACCTGCTTCTCAACAGGCTCCCTGGCCGGCTCCCTCATGGTCAGTATGACCATAAGCAGGATGGGCACGCCTATCAGGTACACCAGGAAGGGATCGTTCCAGGAGTACTCCGCCAGTATCCCGCCGGTGTACTCCAGGATCAGCACCCCCAGGCCCATGGCCGCGGACTGGTATCCCAGGACCTTGACCCTGTTCGCACCCATGTAGTACTCGGCGATCAGAGCGGTCACGGCACTGCTGATACCGGCGATCCCGATTCCAACGACGAAGCGCACGGCCAGCATGAGATAGATGCTCGAGTCGATGAAGTACCCCGCCACACCGGCGACGACGAACACGGCAAGGGAGGCGGTCAGGGTCCTGACCTTCCCGAACCTGTCCGCCAGCGCACCCACGGCGAATCCCACCACGGCCACCGCCAGGGACGGGATCGTGATGATCATCGAGACGAGAGTGTCCTGACCGGGGAACTGGGCCTCGATCAGGGGCAGCGCGGGCGCGACGGCGGCCCCGCCCATCAGCATGAGCATGGAACAGAGCAGTATCGTCAGAAGCGCTCCCTTTCCGGGTTTGAACGGGGTGCCTTTCTGCATGAAACGGGCAAAGTGAGGTATCTAATGAAGGTTTACACTATGTTCCATATATCATAGAGTGCAACACCCCTCTGGAACGTGCGCGTCCCGTCCCGGACCTGCGCATCGGGCGACTGGAATGCTATATAGGACCGGGACGTTTCTCAACCCCATGGACCCCAGGATCCCAGAGATTGCCGAGAGGATACGCGCCCTGCGCGAGATGTGCGACCTCACGACCGACGAGATGGCGGAGGCCACCGGAGTCACGGTGCAGGAGTACGAGCAGCTGGAGTCGGGCGAGCAGGACTTCGGATTCACCTTCCTGTACAAGTGCGCCGAGAGGCTGGGCGTCGACATGATCGAGATAATCACCGGCAGCAACCCGCACCTCACGGACTTCACCATGGTCAAGGCGGGCACCGGCCTCCCGATCAAGAGGCGGGCGGGATTCACGTACTACCACCTGGCCGCCACCTTCAGGAACAAGATGGCCGAGCCCTTCCTGGTGCAGGCCCCCTTCATCCCCGAGGAGCAGGACAGGGAGATCCACCTGTCCCGCCACGAGGGCCAGGAGTTCGACTACATCATATCCGGCAGCCTGAGGTTCTCCCACGAGGGGAGGACCGTGGACCTGGGCCCCGGGGACGCCCTGTACTACGACTCCGGGAAGGGCCACGGCATGATAGCCACGTCGCCGGAGGGCTGCACGTTCCTGGCGGTGGTCCTGAAGAGGGAGGGCTCCGAGTGATCGGCCTCTACAGGGAGTACCTCCGCGAGGTGAAGAACGACAAGGGCATCACCGTGAGGGCCCACATCGAGGTCCCCCCGGACTTCAACTTCGCCTACGACGTCCTGGACAGGATCGCCCTGGCCGAACCGGACAGGAGGGCGCTGCAGTGGTGCAGCGTCACCGGCGCCGAGAGGACGTTCACCTTCGGGGACATCAAGAGGCTCTCCGACAAGACCGCCAACTTCCTGGCGTCCCAGGGCATCTCCAAGGGGGACTACGTGCTGGTGGTGGTCAAGCACAGCTTCCAGTTCTGGTACCTCTCCATCGCCCTGCACAAGATCGGCGCGGTGATGGTGCCGGCCACCTTCATGCTCAGGAAGCACGACGTGGAGTACCGGGTCTCCGCCGCCGACATCAAAGCCTGCGTCTGCACCGCCACCTGCGACATCGCCGAACAGGTGGACCTCGCCGAGAACATCCCCTCGCTCCGGAAGAGGTTCATCCTCAACGGCCGGAGGGACGGGTGGATAGACTTCGACGCCGGCGTGGAGGCGGCCCCGGAGGAATGGGCCCGGGTGCCCAACAGGTCCGACGAGATCATGCTGATGTACTTCACCTCCGGCACCACCGGGAACCCCAAGATGGTCCAGCACGACTTCTCCTACCCCCTGGGTCACATAATCACCGCCAAGAACTGGTACTGCGTGGACCCGGACGGCCTGCACTTCACCATAGCCGACACCGGGTGGATCAAGTGCGCCTGGGGGAAGCTGTACGCCCCCTGGATGATGGAGGCCGGGATCTTCGTCTACGAGTTCGAGAGGTTCGACCCCTCCGACATAATGGACAAGGTGGAGAGGTACCGGATCACCACCCTCTGCTCCCCGCCGACCATGTTCAGGATGTTCCTGAACGCCGGCGTCGAGGGCCACGACCTGTCCTCCCTGACCCACACCGGCATCGCCGGGGAGGCCCTGAGCCCGGACACGTACAAGAAGTGGTACGAGAGGACCGGGCTGAAGCTGATGGAGGCCTTCGGGCAGACGGAGACGCCGCCGATCGTGGGCACCTGGGACGGCATGGAGCCCAAGCCCGGCTCCATGGGCGTGCCGTCGCCGCTGTTCGACGTGGACCTGGTGGACCCCGAGGGCAACAGCGTCCCGCCGGGCGTGGACGGGGAGATCGTGGTCAGGCTCTGGCACAGGGAGCCCGGCGTCACCGTGGGGTACCTGGCTAACGAGGAGGCCGACCGCGTGCTGAAGGAGGAGATGGTCCACCACACCGGGGACATCGCCTGGAAGGACGAGGACGGCTACTTCTGGTACGTCGGGAGGAACGACGACATCATCAAGTCCTCCGGCTACAGGATCAGCCCCTTCGAGATCGAGAGCGTCCTGATGCACCACCCCGCAGTGCTGGAGTGCGCCGTCACCGGCGTGCCGGACCCGGTCAGGGGCCAGCTGGTCAAGGCCACCGTCGTGCTGAGGGCCGGATGGGACGGCACCGACGAGATGGCCAAGGAGCTCCAGGACTACGTCAAGAGGGAGACCGCCCCGTACAAGTACCCCAGGGCGGTGGAGTTCGTCGCCGCCCTCCCCAAGTCCGTCTCCGGGAAGATCATGAGGCGGGTCATCAGGAAGAACGACTCCGAATGAGGCCCGTTCCCGGGATGTCCATCATGTTCGGTTAATCGAAGATAGATTCGATTTTTCTGAATCTGTCTAATAAGTTCAGAAATTTTGAATCTAAAAAATAGATTCGGAAATCATGAATATAATCAGTGCGATATGCATCCATGATCGGATTCGTCGGCCGGGAGGGCGAGCTGAGGCAGATGGAATACGTGTACGGAAGGGAGGACCTGCAGACCCTGGCCATCTACGGGAGGCGCCGCGTGGGGAAGACCGCCCTCATCAAGCGGTTCTGCGAGGGCAGGCCCAGCCTGATCATGATGGCTCCCGGGGACAGCCCCGAATCCACGATGAGGGCGTTCTCCGACGCCATCAACAGGTTCACCGGCAGGGACGACAGGCCCCCGGGGGACGTGAGGGAGCTGGTGGAGATGCTGTCCGAGCTCCGGGCCGACGAGAGGCTGGTGATCGTCATCGACGAGTTCCCCCGCCTGCAGGAGGTGTTCCCGGGGGCGGACGGGGACATCCAATGGTACGTGGACTATCTGCTCCCGAAGCAGAACGCGCTGTTCCTGGTCTGCGGATCTTCGATAAGCGGCATGGCGAGGATGCTGAACGACGGGGACAGACCCCTGTTCGAGAGGTTCCCCGTGCAGATGAGGATCGAGCCCCTGCCGTACGCCGATGCCCGTCTCTTCCACCCGGAGCTCCCCGAGGAGGACCGCGTCCGCATGTACGCCATATGCTCCGGCATGCCGCTGTGCCACAGGGTCATGTCGGGGACGCCCGTCAGGGAGGCGGTGGAGAGGCACCTCCTCAGCGACTACGGACTGCTGGCCAGGGAGGCCCTGGGCGCCCTGTCCCTCGAGGTCAGACCCTGGTCAGATCACTCCCGGCTCCTGGCCAACATGGGGGGCGGGGCGGCCTCGGTCAGGGAGCTGGCGTCGAAGAGCGGGCTGAGCCCGTCCCAATGCTTCTCGATGCTGAAGAACCTGGAGTTCCTTGGGGTGGTCACGTACGAGCTCCCCTTCGGCATGAAGAGGGGAGGACGCTACAGGATCATGGACGGCTGCATCAGGTTCCACTGCGACATCCTGGGCAGGAACGAGGACCGCCTGGTGTCCGAGGACCCCTCCGTCGCCTACGAGATGCTGGAGGAGAGCATAGCATCGTTCTACGGTCCCGCCTTCGAACGGGTCTGCAGGCAGTACGTGGCGGACAGGTTCAGATGCGAGAGGGTCGGATCGTGGTGGGGGACCGTTCCGATGAGGGGCCCGGACGGGCGCCCGGAGACGTGCGAGACCCCGGACGGGCGCAGGGTCCGGACGGAGGACGTGGACGTGGACATCGTCGCGCTGGTGAGGGACGGGCCCCACACCGACCTGCTTCTGGGGGAGTGCAAGTTCACCCGCAGGAGATGCGGCGTGCGGGAGCTCGAGGAGCTCGTCGCGAGGGGGGAGTCCGTCCGGAAGGGGGGACACAACAAGCGCTACATCCTGTTCTCGCGGTCGGGATTCACCGAGGAGCTGGAGGAGTACCTGGAGGAGCATCCCGGCATCCGCGCCGACCTGGTGACGATGGACGGGATCGCCGCCTGGGCCGAGGGCCCCGATGGATGATGCCGGAGGCCACGAAGCTCCGGAGGATGGGTATAAACGGAGGCGACGGGATTCACACCCCCACCCGATGGAGGGGATTATCGACATGGACAGAGACGCAGAGAAGAGGATCGACGACTTCCTGACCCGGGCGGGGTACTTCACCCTCTCGACCGTGGACGGGGACGAGGCCAGGGGCCGCCCCCTGGGACTCCACATGCTCACCGACGCCGGCATCTGCTTCGGCGTGGGGGACTTCAAGAACGTCTACAGGCAGCTGATGGCCAACCCCAGCGCGGAGATCACCGCCTGCTGCGGGAGCGAGTGGATGAGGTACCACGGCAAGGCGGTGTTCCTGGACAGGCCCGACCTGGCCGAGAGGGCCCTGGAGGGGGCCCCCGGCCTGAGGGCCATCTACAACGAGGAGACCGGCCACAGGATGATGATATTCCGCCTGGAGGAGGCCAAGGCCGAGTTCATCGGCCTGATGACCGTCACCGAGAGCTACAGCGACTGAACGCACCGGGCCCCGGGATCCGCCGGGGCCCATCATTCTCAGACGAGGTACTCCGACAGCGCGTCCCGTATGGAGGCGCCCGAGGAGTACCATTGGTCGAAGGACATGCCGCTGGCGGCCACCGTCCTCCCCAGGGCCACCACCATCTCGGCGCACCTGTCCACGGGGACGGCTCCCACCGGGTCGCCGAACCTCTCCCTCCCCTCCAGGCCGCAGCCGTTCACGGTCATGTTGAACACCTTCACCGCAGTGCCGTCCACGGTCTTCGAGGAGCCCTGGAGGCCCACGACGCCCACCTGATGGCACCCGCAGCTGGAGGCGCATCCGGATATGCGGAACCTGGGCAGGGCGCCCTCCGGGATCCCGGCGGCCCTGACGGCGTCGATCATGGACCTGAGCAGGCCGTTGGAGTCCCTGAGGCCCTGCTGGCATATGGTGGACCCGATGCAGGAGACGGAGGTCTCGAACAGCGTGGCGGCGCCCCCCTCGGTGGCGTCCCTCACCCTGAGCGCCTCGTTGCCGTCCAGGTTGACCACGTACAGGGTGCTGTCCGGGGACACCCTGACCTCCGCGTCCCACACGTCGGCGATGGCGTCCCTGATCCCCTCCAGGGCCTCCAGCGGCACGTCCCCGCCCACCGGGTGGTACGCCACGTAGTAGAGGCCCTCCTGCTTCTGCCTGAAGATCCTGTCCCCGGAGACCTCGACCGCCTCCTTCACCGGGTACGTGGCCGGCACGGGGTGGATGTCCAGGCCCCCCTTCTCCAGGAGCGGCACCAGCGACTCCCCGTACTCCCTGAGGAACCCCTCGTCCCCCAGGTCCTCCCTCATGTACCTGGTGCGGGCCCTGGAGCGGTTCTCGTAGTTCCCGTTCCGGATGAACGTGTCCACCATGGCCCTGACGTGGTACAGGGTCTTCGACGGGTCTATCCCCTCGGCCACCCTGATGCCCATCCTTGGACTTCCCCCCAGGCCCCCGGCCGCCCACACGTCGAAGGTGCCGTCGGCGTTGGCGACGAACCCCAGGTCCCTGAAGGTGGCGTGGGTCTCGTTCCTGTCGGAGCTGGAGAATGACACCTTCAGCTTCCTGGGGAGCCGGATGTCGCACATGATGTCCAGCAGGTACCTCTCGGCCTCCTTCGCGTAGGGGTAGACGTCGAACCTCTCCCCGGGCTCGACGCCGGACAGGGACGTGGCGGAGACGTTCCTGGGGTTGTCCCCTCCCCCGCCCTGGGTGTTGATGCCGTGGTCCAGGGCCCGGGTCATGATCCCGACCATCTGGTCCCCGGTGAGGTCGTGGAGCTGCACCGTCTCGCAGGTGGTGGTGTGTATCCTGGAGATCCCGTAGCGCCTGCACTCGTCGATGATGAACGACAGCTTGTCCTTGGACATGCGGCCCCCGCACATGCGGAGCCTGACCATGCCCCTCTCGCCGCCCTTCTGGGCGTAGCAGCCGAACCCCCCGGAGATCCCCTTGAACTCCTTGGCGGTCATCGAACCGGAGAAGAACCTCTCCTCCGCCTCCCTGAACACCGGTATCCTGCCCCTGAAGAACTCAACGTCCCTGGCCATGCCGGCCCGATGGCCGTATCGGTTATTACGGCTGACGGTGATTCCGATGCAGGTGAGAACATGCCGGGCTGTCCGGAGGACATCAAGAGGAGGCTGGGGCTGGTGCAGGTCTACACCGGCAACGGGAAGGGCAAGACGACCACCGCCCTGGGGCTGGCGTTCAGGGCCGCCGGCAGGGGGCTGAACGTCATAATGCTGCAGTTCCTGAAGCCCGACGGGGGCTACGGGGAGCATCTGGCGGCCGGGAGGTTCGACGGGTTCGCCATAGAGCCCATGGGCGCCAACAGCCTCGGGGGGTCCGTCACCCCGGAGGAGGAGGCCAGGCTCACCCGCCTGGGCATGGCCAGGGCCGAGGAGGTGCTGCTGTCCGGGGAGTACGACATGGTGATCCTGGACGAGGTCAACAACTCCATGAAGTTCGGACTGGTGGACCCGGCGGACCTCATATCTCTGCTGGAGAGGCGCGCGCCCAACACCGAGGTCGTGCTGACCGGCAGGGGCGCCCCGCCGGAGATAGTGGAGTACGCGGACCTGGTGACCGAGATGACCCTGGTCAAGCACCCCTTCGACAGGGGCGTCGGCGCCAGGAAGGGCATAGAGTTCTGAGCGGTGTTTTTCTAATAGATACACGGTTCCGAGGTCCCATGACGGTGTACAGCAGCATCACCGAGACCATAGGGGACACCCCGCTGGTCCGGCTCAACAGGATCAACCCTCCGGGGACGGAGGTCTACGTCAAGGTGGAGAGGAACAACCCCGCCGGATCCGTCAAGGACCGCGCGGCGCTCCAGATGATCAACGACGCCGTCGCCCGCGGCGCGCTGAGGGAGGGCGGGACCATAGTGGAGCCCACCTCCGGCAACACGGGCATCGCCATATCCATGATAGCCGCCGCCAGGGGGTTCAGGGCCGTCATCGTGATGCCGGAGACCATGTCCGCCGAGCGCATCTCCCTGATGAGGGCCTACGGGGCGGAGGTCGTCCTGTCCCCCGGGCCCCTGGGCATGAAGGGCGCCGTGGACCTGGCGGAGAGGATCAGGGAGGAGAGGGACGGCTTCACCTGCGGCCAGTTCGACAACCCCGCCAACGTGGCCGCCCACAGGGCCGGCACCGGGCCGGAGATCCTCAGGGACCTGCCCGACGTGGACTACGTGTTCGCGGGCATCGGCACCGGTGGGACCTCCTCCGGAATCGCCCTGGCGTTCAGGGACGCCGGCTCCAAGGCCAGGGTCATAGGGATCGAGCCCGCCGAGAGCCCGCTGATCACCGAGGGCAGGGCGGGGCCCCACAGGATCCAGGGGATCGGGGCGAACTTCGTCCCCGGCAACTACCTCCCGGAGGCGGTGGACGGCGTGATGACCGTCAGCGGCGAGGACGCCGTCGCCACGGCGGTGGACCTGGCCAGGAGGGAGGGCATATTCGCCGGGATCTCCTCCGGGGCCAACGTCTTCGCGGCCCTGGAGAAGGTCAGGGAGGAGCCCTCCGCCAAGGTGGTGGCCGTCCTGCCCGACGGCGGCGAGAAGTACATGAGCCTGGGCATCTTCGGGTGATATCGTGCCGGTGAAGATCCCGGACGACCTCCCGGCCGCCTCGGTCCTGGAGTCGGAGAACATCTTCATCATGACCGAGGGCAGGGCGCTCAGGCAGGACATCCGTCCGCTGGACATCCTCATACTGAACCTCATGCCCACCAAGGTGGAGACCGAGATCCAGCTGCTCAGGTGCCTCAGCAACAGCCCCCTCCAGACCAACGTGGAGTTCCTGAAGACGTCATCCCACGAGTCCAGGAACACATCCGCCGAATATCTGGACAGGTTCTACCGCACCTTCGACCAGGTCCGCCACAGGAAGTTCGACGGCCTGATCGTGACCGGGGCCCCGGTGGAGACCATACCCTTCGAGGAGGTGGACTACTGGAGGGAGCTCTGCGACATCATGGACTGGTCCAGGACCAACGTGTTCTCCACCCTGTACCTCTGCTGGGGCGCCATGGCCGGGCTGTACCACCTGTACGGGGTGCCCAAGCACAGCCTGCCCTCCAAGATCTCCGGGGTGTTCGAGCACAGGGTGCTGGTGAGGAACGAGCCCCTGTTCAGGGGGTTCGACGACCTGTTCTTCATGCCCCACTCCAGGCACACGGAGGTCAGGGAGGAGGACATCGTCACCAACCCCCACCTGCACATCGCCGCCGTCTCCGACGAGTCGGGGATCGGGATAGTCCAGTCGGAGACCGGGCAGATATTCGTCACCGGCCACTTCGAGTACGACGCCGGGACCCTGGGCTACGAGTACGAAAGGGACCTGGACGCCGGGAGGCACCCCCATGTCCCGGACCACTACTTCGAGGGCGACGACCCCCACAGGGACCCTGTGGTCAGATGGAGGGGGCACGCCACGCTGTTCTTCACCAACTGGCTGAACTACTACGTCTACCAGGTCACGCCCTACGACATAAACGACATCGGGAGATGATCCCGCTCCCCGGGGGAGCCGGCCGGGTCACTGGCCGACGACCCTGGGGTTCACCAGCTTCCCCACGACGGCGTCCCTGACGAACGGGTTCAGGTCGGAGGCGTCCCCCTTCTCGTCCAGCACCCTCTGCACCTCCCGGGAGACGTGGCCGAACACCTCCCTGAAGATCCTGCAGGAGTCGCCGCCGTTGTTCTCGATCCCGCACTCGTGGTAGGCGTCCATGCTGCAGCCGCCGTTGCACCACCTGTACACCTCGCAGGAGGCGCACCTCTCCCTCCTCCTGACGGAACCGATGAGGATCCTCCTGAAGCCCTCCGAGTGGAACAGGTCGTCCACCGTCCCGGGGTCGTTGATGTTGCCCATGCGGAACTCCTGCGGACATGCCTTGGCGCAGGGGTACACGGAGCCGTCGGGGTTGACGCACATCCACTTGGTCAGGCAGGAGGTGTGGGCGCAGTCCGAGGGCACCGGGTCCCCCAGGTAGTTGAGGATGTAGAGGTAGTGGGGGATCAGCGGGACCTTCGATCCGGGATCGCGGAACCAGGCGTCGAAGGCCTCGATGCTCCCCCTGATGAACTCGTCCGGGTCCGGGACCGTGCCGTTGCATCTGGCACATCCCGCCGGGATCACCGGGGACAGGGACAGGTTGGTTCCGTCCCCCTTGAAGTGCTCGTACAGCTCCCTCTGCCTGAGGGCGGTCTCCGCGGATATGGTGGCGGACACCGAGTAGCGGTTCTCCTTGGCGGAGAGCATGCCCAGGGCCTTCGACGGGTCCCCCTCCCTCAGGACGTGGTTGTAGGGGCCCTCGTAGGACACCCCCACGTTGATCATCTTCTCCCTGCAGTAGGCCATGAACCTGCGGTTGAGCAGGGTGCCGTTGGTCTGGACGGTGTTCCCGCAGCGGTAGTTGTTCCTTCCGAAATAGCGCTCCTGGAGCTCCACCGCCCGCTTGAAGAATGACATGGGGAGCGTCAGCGGCTCCCCTCCGTGCCAGATGAACCAGACGGACTCGTACTCCTCGGAGGTCTTCCTGATGAGGTTCTCCAGGGTCTCCGGGGACATCTCGCCCCTCACCCTCTCCTCCGGCGTGTGGTAGCAATGCCTGCAACCCACGTTGCAGTACAGCGTCGGCTTGACCACGACCGACAGATAGGGCTTCATGCCTCGGCCGGTCAGAAGGGCCAGTAGGTCCAGACCCCGTTGAATCCGTTGGTGCAGTAGCAGCAGCAGGCCACCAGCACCACGACGCCTCCCACGAGGCAGAGGTACCATCCGGGGGAGCTGCAGCATCCCCTGTCGTTGCAGCAGCAGTAGTCGCACTTTGTGGATCCCTCGTGGTCGCCCTTGTCGAAGCGCTCGTTGTGGTCCGTCTCGGGCAGTCCCTCCATGGCGAACGCGATGAACGCGGAGGGGGACTGGCTCTCGTAAAGTGCGGTCAATTTGTCTACGGATGCTGACTCGTACGACATGGATACTCACCTACCGACGCTGGATTCGGTACAGAGTCCGCGTACCTTATGCGGATATTTAACCGTTCGCGTTTCCCGAAATAGCCAGTCCCCCGGCCCCTGGGATACTATTAAGACGGCGCCCATGATGGCGGTCCGAATGTTCGGCTACACCGTCCCGTCCTACACGAAGCTGTCCCCCACGGACACCTCCCTGTACCGCAGGTACTACTGCGAGGGGTGCCACCAGCTCAGGGACGGGTTCGGGCTCACCGGGGCCCTGACCGTCAACTACGACATGACCTTCAACACCATCCTCCTCTGCGGGCTCACCGGGGGCCCCCTGGACATACCCAGGACCGACTCCGCGGTATGCGTGCTCCAGAGGTCCGGGACGGATTCGGAGCTGATGGAGAGGATGGCCGCCTACACCCTGATCCTCACCAAGTGGGAGCTGGAGGACGACGAGGAGGACCGGCCCTCCGCCAGGAGCAGGATCGCGTCCTTCGCCCTGGGCAGGGCGATCCGGAAGGCGGTGGACATGTACCCGTCCTACGACGAGATGGTGGGCAGGGGGTTCGACGACCTCCGGAAGCTGGAGAGGTCCGGCTGCAGGGACGCCCTGCTCATGGGCCGCACCTTCGGCAGGGGCCTCATCGGCGCCCTGGAGGACATCGCCGGTGACAGCTACACCGAAGACCTGGGGACGGTGTTCACGGAGCTCGGCACCGCCGTCTACGTGATGGACGCGGTGGACGACCTGGACGAGGACTTCCTGAACGGCACCTACAACCCCCTGCTGCCGGAGTCCGGGTTCGTCAACGCCAGGGACCACGTCAACAGGCACCTGTTCGAGATCGGCGGCCTGGTGAACGAGACCCTGGGCTCGCTGCAGGGGAGCTACGCCCGCATACGCCCGGCCATGGTGGGGAACGTGTCCCTGTGCGACAACATCGTCTACTTCGGGATACCGGAGTCGGCCAAGCGGGTGATCTCCGGCGACGCCCAGGCCAAGGCGAGCATCAAGAACGTCCTCGCCAACCGGCGGGAGAGGACGTCGCAGTGACCCGGCGGGGTCGTAGAGGGAGCAGACGTCCAGCTCGAACACCTCCGCGCCGGTGCGTCCGCAGAGCCCCCTGGAGAAGGATATGCAGTTCTCGCAGCATCCCGGCCGGTACCTGCCGCAGGTCCCGTCGGGGCCGGTGGGCCTGGCCTCCGGGGTGCAGACCCACATGCCGTCGGCGTGCCTGCAGAACCTGCAGGTCCGGCACTTCAGGTAGCTCTCGTCCATGCCCCCGGGAACGGGCCCGGCGAATAAGGTTTTATGGAGGCTCCGGGATTGCGGAGGGCGTTATGAGCGTCTCGATCGCCTACATGGGCATCCCGGGCTCCAACTCGGAGCAGGCGGCCGTGGAGTTCGCGGCCAAGATGGGCTGGGACGACTACGAGCTCCTGCCCCGCATGGACTCCAGGGGGGTGGTGGACGCCATGGACCTGGAGGACGTGGAGTACGGGGTGGTGGCCGTGGCCAACATCAACGCCGGACCCGTGCTCGAGACCCGGGAGGCCCTTGCGGGCAGGGAGGACATCGAGTTCGTCCTGAGCTTCTGGGTCCCCATCCACCACTGCGTGTTCGTCAGGGACGGGGACTCCGAGATAAGACATCTGGCGTCCCACGTGCAGGCCCTGCTCCAGACCAGGGACAACCTGGAGAGGCTGTTCCCCGGCACCGACAGGATCGAGGTGGAGGACACCGCCGTCGCGGCCAGGTACCTGGCGGAGGGGAGGCTTCCGGAGGGCACCGCCGTGGTCTGCAGGAGGAACGCCGGGCAGATGTTCGGGCTGAGGATGATCCACGAGAACGTCGAGGACCGCGCCGACAACATGACCGAGTTCCACCTGCTCAGGAAGGGGTGATCCCGTGATCTCCGAGACGATCGAGGAGGACGCCCGCCGGCTGGACGAGATCCTGGCCGAGCTCAACAGGGAGGCCAACCGCCACAGGGCCGCCAGGGACGACTATCAGAGGCAGGCGCAGGTGCTGGCGGACAAGAGGGACAGGCTCCAGGCCCAGGCCAGGAAGCTGTCGTCCCAGGCCTCGGTCCACCGGCAGCAGAGGGACGAGTGCAACATCTCGGTCCGCGAGGCCAAGCAGAAGCGCGACGAGTGGAACGACCGCGCCGCCAGGATGAGGGCGGCCGGAGGGCTGGGCGACATAGGCGAGGCCAGGTCGCAGGCCCAGAACTGGCATCAGAAGGTCGTCAAGTACTCCCAGGACGGGCAGGCCGCCCACGAGAGGATGCACTCGCTCATGGAGGAGGCCGGCAGGCTCAGGGACCAGGCGCAGGAGTGCCACAGCCAGTGCCTCGTCTGCAGGAGGGCGGCCGACTCCGAGCACGAGAGGTACATCGCCGCCGTCAGGAGGATGGAGAGGGTCAGGGACGAGCTCCCCGAGTGACCTCGGTCGGCGAACAGCATCACGTCGCTGCGCGCTATCCTCATGAACCTGTACGTGCGGGTCCGGCCGGTCTTGGGATCCGGCATCTCCCGGACGCAGACCTCCCTGTAGTTGCACTTCTCCAGCACCCTGCCGGAGGCCTCGTTCTCGGTGTCGTACCTGGCCTGTATGAAGATGTAGTCGGTGGTGTCCAGGATGTACCTGGTGACCGCCCTCAGGGCCTCGGTCATGTACCCCCGGTCCCAGAGCCCCTGGCTCAGGCAGTACCCGATCTCGCAGTAGCGCCTGTCCGGATGGTCCCTGACGGCGGTGATGCTGCCCACGGGCTCCCCGTCCAGGCAGATGCACCAGTCCATGGACCCCAGCTCGTACTCCCCCACCCACCGGGCGATCACCGAGCGGGTCTCCTCCAGGTCCCCGTGGGGGCTCCAGGACGTGAAGCGGGCCACCTCCGGGTCGGACATCCAGTTCCTGTGGCAGGCCGGGACGTCCTCCGGGGTGAAGCGCCTCAGCTCCAGGCGCTCGGTCCTGAGCCTGAGGGTCCTGACGGTCAGACTATCTCCACCTGCAGCGACGCCAGCACCTCCAGGGCCTTGGCGCCCAGGTCGCCGTCGTAGCTGGCCACGCAGTCCCTCCTGACCACCACCCTGCCGTCGGGGTTGGCGGTCCTGGCGATGACGGCGTTGGCGGTGACGCAGATGTTGGTGGCCACCCCGCAGAGCTCCACCTGGTCGAAGCCCCTGAGGATGTCCATCAGGGCCTCGCAGCCGAAGGTGCGCTTCTCGACGACCCTGCAGCCGGGGTCCCTCGCGAGCTCGGCCACCCTGCCGTGGAACTCCCATCCCCTCGTGCCCCTGATGCAGTGCTCCACCGGCAGCATCCTGCCCTCCAGGGTATCGAGGTAGTCGGGGCCGTGGGTGTCCCTGGTGAGGATGACCGGGTCGCCGGCGGCCAGGAACTCCCGGATGCGGGCGCATATGGCGTCCTCCACCGCCGCGGCCCCCGGGCTCCCCAGGGAGCCGTCCACGAAGTCGTTCTGATAATCCACGACGACCAATGCCCTCATGGACGCTGCATCCGCTCACACCTTAATGTTGATGTTGGAGCTGTTGCGCTTGACGGTCTCGTACACCTTGCTGTAGGGCAGGCCCCTCTTGATGGAGATGTCCACGCAGGACTGGCCCTTGCGGTACTCGCTGACGATCATGCTCTCGATGGCCAGCTCCGTCTCGGATTCCGCCCTCATCATCCTGCGGGCCTCGGCCTCCCGGTCGGAGGACCAGTCCTTGGAGGAGCACTGGGGGCACTTCCGGGGCACCTTCGCCCCCTTGGCGTTCCAGCCGTACCCGCACCTCTTGCAGGTGTAGGCCCGGGGAGGGGTGCTCCACTGGTGGGTCCCGCAGGAGGGGCACCTCTTGGGGGCCCCGTTGTGGGAGTTCCAGATGTGGCCGCACCGCAGACAGGTGACCCTGAGATGCGGGTCGTTCCACTTGATCGAGCGGCACTTCGGACACCTCTTCGGTAGCTCCTCCTTGCGCGGCGCCCACTCGTAGAAGCATCTCGCGCACCGCAACGTGCTGACAGAAGTGGCGTTCGAAGACATAACGAGTGAAAAGTGGATGTATTGAGTATTTAATGCCTTTGTTTTAGTTCTCCACGGTCGGGAGTGGGTGGGCGTACTCCGGGTGCGACGGGTGCCGCGACATCGGGACGGGGAGGCTCAGGAAGAGCGGACCCGACGTCATCGTAGAGATCAGGAGGGCATCCGCCGACCGGTCGCAGGAGCGCCCGGAGGCGCTGGCACATATGGAGGGCAGGGACTCCTCCGGGGCCTCACCTCAGCAGC
>CAYZSQ010000018.1:0-16500 GCA_964479785.1 uncultured Methanomassiliicoccales archaeon | reverse complement strand
GGATCAGGAGCACGGACACCAGGGCGATGCGGACCGCGCAGGCGCCCACCAGGGCCAGGACCACCGTCGGCTCGCTGAACACGTACTCCTGCCTGGAGCCGAGACCGGCGAACACCAGCACGAACATCATCATGTTGATGAAGACGGTCTTGGGCGCCGGCCTCAGGTGCAGCCTCTTGATCGGTATCGTGAGGACGAAGGGGATCAGGATGAACATCAGGATGTACCTGAGGAGCTCCAAGGGGTCCACGGAGCTGCCGATGAGCAGGTGGGTCATCACCGGCGTCAGGGCGATGGCCGCCACGTATATGGCGATCAGCGACAGCACGGCCAGCTTGGGGTCGGCCCTCAGATAGAGGGCGGAGGGCACCGTGGAGATGGCGCAGGGGACCGCCGAGAGCATCACCCATCCGGTCCAGAGGGCGGTGTCGTCGATGAAGAGCAGCCCCGTCAGCAGCGTGAACCCGGTGCATATGCCGAAGCAGCAGACGAAGTTCAGCAGTATCGGCCTGCCGTAGCGGCCGAAGTCGCCCCTGTGGAACCGGATCCCGTCCAGCGCCACCGACATCTGCAGGATGAGGGCCAGCATCATGATCGTGGACGCGTCCGGGCTGCCGAACCCGAACAGCAGCGCCATCACTATGGCCAGCGCTATCCAGAACTTGATGTCCGCCAGCAGCCCCATCAGCGTCATGACCGCAAAATCCGGGTGGCCCTATAAACCGATTCTGCCCTGTCCGGACGGAGTGCTCAGGCCCGGCGGAAGAACCGCGCCACGTCGCCCACTGGGTCGTCCGAGGGGACGGCGCCGACGCTCTTCGCGTACCTGGACATCCTGTGGTCCAGGATCACCGCCGCGCCCCTGTCGGTCTCGGTCCTGATCAGGCGGCCGATGGCCTGGTTGATCTTCCTCATGGCCGGGACCTGGCTGGTGTACATCCACCCCTTGCCCTGGCCGTAGCGGGCGTCGTAGAGCCCCTGCATGGCGTCCATCTCCTTGGATGGCGGCGGGAACGGGATCCCGACGATGACGGCGAAGCAGAGCTCGTCCCCGGGGAAGTCTATGCCCTCGGCCACGGACCCGCCGATCACCGAGAAGAACACCCCGTTCCGGCCCTGCCTGAACCTGGCCAGGTTCTCCGTCGTGCGCCTCTGCTCCCCGGACTCCTCCCAGTACCTGGGCTTGGCGATGTGCGTCTCCAGATAGGGGCGCATGGTGCGCATCATGTTGTAGGACGTGAAGAACACCAGGGTGTTCTTGTCCACGGACATGCACAGGTCGGCTATCCTCCTCTCGATGCGCCTCTGCATGGTGGGGTCCGCCTTCATGTCCGCCTGCCTGGTGGTCACGTCCCTGGCGTAGATCACCAGCTTGTTCTCCGGGGGGAAGGGGGACGGGTAGGTGCGGAACCGCGGGTTGCCTCCCAGACCGAGGACCTTGGCGTACTGGTCCAGGGGCTGGAGGGTGCCCGACATGTGCAGCGTGCCCGGAACGGAGTTCAGGAAGGCGGATATCTCGCTGGGGTCGATGCAGGATGCCCTGAGGTACTCCCCCTCCTCCCCGGCGTTGACGGTCCTGACGAACCTCTCGGACCCGGACCTGAACCAGAGGGCCATCCTGGTCGCCAGCTCCTCCACGAAGGAGACCCTGTTGTCCCCGGAGTCTATGAGCCTCTCGGTCCTGGACCGGCCGAGGGTCAGGACGGTCTCCACGGCGGAGTCCAGGTCGGTGCGGGACATCCCGAACCTGGACCTCATCCCCGCCTCAATGGGGTCCTCGTCTATCACCGCCGACCTCTCGTTGAGTCCCAGGAGCTGGGTGGCGGCGGACCTGATGCAGGCCCTGAAGTGCTTCAGGAACTCCTCCAGGCCGACCTCCGGCCACACAGACGGGTTCTTGAACGTGGAGCACTCGTCGACGGCGTTGTCCACCAGCTGCCTGTCGATGACGAAGCTCTCGGTGTCCCTGGCCGCGTCCAGGAAGTTGTGGGCCTCGTCCACCACCACGACCATGGCCTGCGGCGCGTCGGCCAGGTCCATGTTGGCCATCAGGCTCTCCCTGATGTCGGGGTTCAGGATCTGGATGTACGGGGCGGCGATGACGTCCGCCTTCCTGAGCAGCCTCTTCTTGACCTCATAGGGGCAGGCGCCCAGCTTCTCGCAGTGCCTGTCCAGGGCGTCCGAGGAGGGGATCTCCCGCCTCCAGTGGTCCTCGATCCCGGCCATAACGTAGTCGGTCCTGTCGTAGAACCTGCAGCCGCCGGCCTGCCCCCTCTGGCTGCGGACCCTGCGGTCCTCGCACATCATGGCCAGGACGCTGGAGGGAAGGGACTCGAACCCGTTGGACCCTCTGAACAGCGGGCAGGACTTCCCCCTGCCGGTGAGGGCCACCCCGGTCACCTCCCTGATGCCGGAGATGGATCTGAGCTCCTTCATCACAGCGTCGGTCTGGGTGATGGTGCGCACCAGGTACACCACCTTCTTCCCCCTGGGCCTGGCGTGCTGCAGGGAGGCGGCCAGGGCGACGATGGTCTTCCCGGTGCCGGTCCCCGACTCGATCACCACGTGCCTCCCCTCGTCCAGATATGTGCGGATGTCCGTGATGATGTCCATCTGGCATCCCCTAGGGGCGTAGGGCATGTAGGGGGCCTCGTCCATGGGCCCCTCCAGGATCGCCGGCTGGACCTCGGCGGGCTCCCGCTGCTGGGGCGCCTCGGACAGACAGGACTGGCTGCTGGTGACCAGGCCGTCGGCGGACCTGCCGCATCTCATGCAGCGATTGCTTCCTGGGGCGAGCAGGCTCTTGCAGCCCGGGCAGAACAGTCCTTGCATCGATGCCCCCATCCCCGTCCCATAGATAAAGGGGACGGAGAGGGTTCCACGGAACCCCGCGGTCACCCGATGATGCGGAAGCCGGTGTCGTCGCCCTCGGCGGCGTACCTGACCTTCCAGAAGTCTAGGACCGAGCGGATGGTGGCCGGCTGGATGCCCAGTCCCAGGCCCAGGAACTGGTTCTCCACCACGGTCCTGCCCTCGTACTCCGCGGTGGGGTGGATCCCCACGGGCAGGTACCGGGTCCTGACCTGCATGGCGTACAGCCTGCCCTCCCTGTCGAATATGGGCCCTCCGGACTGTCCCTTCAGGCCCGGGGTGGAGGTCTCCACGTAGCTCATCCTGAACTTGCCGTCCTTGGTGGGGCCCATGTCGACGTTGCGGGAGTGGATCCCGTCGTTGAAGAACATCACGTCCCTGTGCGGGATCTTGGGGATGCGGAAGGCGTTCCTCTCCTCGTCGAATGTGGAGGTGATCTTGGAGAAGGAGAACCCGCCCCTGCACAGGCTGGTGCCGGGCCTGACATGGTCCGGGTCGATCAGCACCGGGTACTCCCTGACCCAGGAGGGGTCGAAGGGCTCCAGCCGGCCCACGAGCACGTCCAGCTGCCTGTTGACCATCACGGTGCTGGTCCTGACCCCGTCCCATCCCCACCAGATGGAGTGGTTGGTGATGGACTCCGGGTCCGGTTTGACCTCGGTCGAGGGGGAGCCGGGACGGGAGGACTTGGACCTGTTCAGGGCCTCGATCTCCCTCAGCTTGTTCTGGTCGGACTGGAACTTGACGAACGAGTCGTAGATGTGGGCGGCGGTCATGAACCAGCCGTCGCTGTTAAGGACGATCATGCTGGCGCACTCCGTGACGACGCTGCCGTCGAGGTGGCGGACCGATTTGACCACGGGCCTGGTGTACTCCATCGCCTTCTGGCAGGCATCGGCGAACATGCTCCCCACAACGCCTACTCATTATATTTTGGTTCACCGGCTCCTAATCTTCAAGCGCGCGGTCCGACCGAGGGCGCCCCCAGGAAATCAATATAGGGGTGAGTGGATTACCAGGTCGGTAGCATGATAACGAAGGAGACCCAGTACAGGATCTACGCGGGTACCAGGAAGGACGACTACACCGGCTGGGAGAAGGTGGATGTCGACCCGGCGGAGTCGGACGAGGTCGACTTCTGGTCCCTCGACATGGGCAACGGCTACCATCTCGACAGGGTGACCAAGTCCGTCCGCGGACTCCTGGGCCGGAGGCTCGTCAAGCTGAACAGCGTCCGCCGCGACCGGTCCGTGGAGGACCCCGACGGCGAATACCGGGACACCGACTTCCACATCCTGTTCGACGTGCGGATCCAGGTGTCCAACGACGCCATCAAGTTCGACGGCAGGCACAACTCCTTCATCCTGCTGTCCCGGGAGCCCGTGGATTGGGACGAGTTCTCCGAGGGGGTCCCCAAGTTCGAGGACGATAAGGTGGAGCAGAACTGGTCCAGCTTCTACAGCTGACCGCTGCAGGCTCTTTCGTGCGTAGAGCTCCACACCCGTCTTATGTACCATCCGCGGCGACTGCCCCCCATGGACGGTCAGGCAATAGCCGACACGCTGGTCTCCTCGGCTTCCGCGATCTACGACTACCTGGAGGCCATGCAGTACGTCTCCGACCCGCCTCTCGGCGTGTCCATGACCGAGGCCACATCGGTCGACGTCAGGGACGGATACGCCGTCCTGCATCTGGAGGCCCCGTTGAACGACACATCGGGGATCATGCTGATGGTCGGATCCGAAGTGATGGACGAGGGGGCGGCGGGGTTCACCCGCTACGACGAGATCTCCAGGACCATAGTCGTGCGTCCGGGGGACGAGGTCCTCGGGACGATGGGCGATCCGGCGGTCAAGGTGAGGGTGCTCACCGACATGAAGTTCCTGATCGCGGCGGTGGGGGAGTTCTACAGGCGCTACGGCGGTCGCCTGACCCTCCCGATCGAGGATCCGGTGTCGGCGGAACCGGAGTTCCCGGAGGGGTCCGGTCCCACCGGGAGTCAGGTCGAGGCGGTGTCCGCCGTGCTCTCCAACAGGCTGTCCTATGTGTGGGGGGCTCCGGGCACAGGGAAGACGCAGTACGTCCTCGCCACATGCATAAGGGCGTGCCTGGAGGCCGGCAGGAGGGTGGCCGTCTTCGCCCCCACGAACAACTCGGTGGAGCAGGTCCTCCACGGGATCCTGAAGGCCTTCGAGGGGGTCCCCGGCATGACCGAAGGCATCATCCGCCTGGGGGTCCCCACCAGGGCCTTCCTCAGGGACCATCCCGGCATGTGCGAGGACCGTCAGGCCCAGAGGAGGATGGACCAGTGCATGGCCGCCGCGGACAACCTGGGCGAGGTCATGTACGAGCGCTGCTGTGACCTCCTGGAGGAGGAGGTCAGGTCCCTGGCCAGGGATGCGTCCTGCCGTCCCGCCGACTCTGATGGCTGCGTCATGCTCAGGGACAACCCGGACCTCCGCGACAGGTTCATGGACCTGGCGGGGCTGTTCGCCATGAGGCCGGAGACCAGGGACCTGGCCTACCGCTCGGTGAGATGGGACCTGAGGGACGTGATGTCGGAGATGGTGACACTCCTCTACGACAGGGACCGTCCCGCCCTTGATCTCATGGAGTACGAGGACTGGGAGGACTCGGACGTGATGGCGGAGATCGTCACCCTCTCAGCCGAGGCCGACTCGCTGAGGTCCAGGGGCACCAGGGACAGGCTGGAGAGGGCCAGGCTGATAGCGTCGACCCCGCAGCAGTTCATCTCACGCTTCAGGCCAAAGGGCACCGATGAGGACGGGAGGATGGAGCTGGACGTCGACCACATCTTCCTGGACGAGGCCGGCTACTGCGGGCTGGTCCAGGCGGCCGCCCTGTTCACCAACGGGGTGCCGGTGACACTCCTGGGCGACCATATGCAGCTGCCCCCGGTGACCCAGATCGACGATGAGGTGGTGCGCGCGGCGGCGGAGAGGGGCGGCAGACTGTCCGACGCCTACCTCTGGGGGATGTCATCCCTCCATGCCGAGAGGCTCCTCCGCGACGGTCCGGGCTCCCTGAGGCGGGTGTACCTGGACGGGGAGGGACCGGAGCTTCTGCTCACCGCCAGGGCCGACCTGACGGACTCCCACCGCTTCGGACCCAATCTGGCCAGGGTGCTGGACAGGCACGTCTACCGCAACGGGATGACCGGCTCCTCGGAGGGAGGGGACCTGAGGATGGTGTGCCTGGACTCCTCCTGCGACCACCGCGAGGGCAGGGAGAATCTCGGGGAGATGAGGGCCATAAGGGAGTACCTCAGGCGCGAGGCCCCCGACCCCGGGTCGGTGGCGATCCTGACGCCGTACACGGTGCAGGCCAGGCTCCTCAGGTCCAGACTTGGCAGGGCATACAGGGACTCGGTGATGACCGTGCACGGCTCCCAGGGCAGGGAGTGGGACACGGTGGTGTTCAGCGTGGCGGACAACGGGGTGCTGTCCAGGGAGGTCCCGTTCAGGTTCACGAGCTCATCCACGGAGACCGGCAAGAAGGTGGTGAACACGGCGGTGTCCAGGGCCAGGCGCACCCTGGTCATGGTCTGCGACAGGGAGTTCTGGCTGGGACGGGAGGACGAGCTGATAGGGGGTCTCCTCCGGGAGGTCCCGGAGGATGGTGTGGAGGTCTTCAGGGATCGAGGCCCATGGCATCGAGGATCTGCCTGAGGGACTCCTTGACGTCCCCGATGTCGGATCTGACGTCGGAGAGCTGGGCGCGGATGGCGCGGTTGTCCCTCTCCAGCTCCTGGATGCGCATCTCCATCTCCGAGGCGTCCGGGGCCCTCGGCTCCTCCTCCGGAGGTTTCTCGGCCTCGGCCCTGAGCAGCTTCACCTGCTCCACCAGGGAGTCCCTCCTGGACCTCAGGGAGGAGGCCATCATGCTCAGCTTCTGCCTCTCGTCCTCGTCGCCGTTCATGTCCGCCCTGAGCATCCTGACCTCGATGCCCATGAGCTCGTCGGTGACCGACTCTATCTCGGCGGTGAGCTCCTCCACGGTGCCCTCCGGCCTCACCGGAGGCCTCTCGGGTGTCTCCTTGTACCCGGTGCTGTCGTATCCGCGGCCCTCCCTCCAGACGTTGGCGTTCAGGTTCCTGGAGCTGTCCGGGATGTCCATGCCCGCGGCGATGTAGGAGTCCTCTATCTCCCTCCTCCTCCTGAGGAGGTCCCCGATCCTGGCCTCGATCGCCAGGACCTCCTCGGCCTTCCTGTTGGCCTCGGCGGGGTCCGCCGGCATGGTATCCCGGAGGGAGTCGAGCTTGGCGGTCAGGTGCCGGGTCTCGGTCTCGATGAACCTCAGTTCGCGGTCGTACTTGCTGGTGGCCACGATCAGTCCTTCTTCTTCTTTTTCTTCTTCTTGTCCTTGGACTCGTCGCCCAGGGACTTGAAGGCGTCGTAGAGGTAGTCGTCGTAGAAGATCAGCTCCCCTATGGCCTCCAGGGCGTAGGGGTCCTCCAGCAGGGTCTTCACCATCTTCTTGGAGCCCATGGCGCGGGTGCCTATCTCCAGGCACAGCTCCTGGACCACGGCGTCGCAGTAGTCGGCGCGTATGGCGTCCGCCTCCAGCTCGTTCTCCAGATCGTCCGCGGAGAGCGCGGAGATGTATTTGTCGTACCTTGCGGGGCACTCCACCACCCTCTCCTCGTCCAGGTCGAGTCCCTCCAGGAGGGAGTCGTTCTCGGTCATGTCGGCGATGACGGTGACGTAGGCGGTGATGTCCGCCTCCAGGTAGTCTATGAGCTCCTGGACCTCGGTTATGCTGCTCTCCTTCCTGAGGCGTTTCTTCCTCTTCTCCAGGGAAGCGACCTCGGTCCTCTTCCTCTCCACGCATCTGGTGAGGATGTCGGCGGCCTGCTCGACGGTGTACTCTTCGTCCATGCACCTGGAACAGATTGGGGTTTTTTAATGGGGCGGTCCGTCCGTCCATGCGGACCGGTGCATGGGGAATGCTTTATCGTCCCGTCCGACATCTCATGTCGGGATCCTATGACCGCCGAGAACACGCCATCGCTGATGGAGCTCCAGACCCGCAGCGGACGCGGGGACCCGGAGGCACAGTACCTTCTCGGAATGATGTACTACGAGGGCGGGGAGGTCCCCCAGGACATGCCGGCGGCGGTGGAGCTGATCGGCAGGTCGGCGGAGGCCGGGAACCCCGCCGCCCAGTACACCTACGGCTACTTCTGCTGCTACGGGATCGGCGTGCCCACGGACAAGATCGCCGCGATCAGATGGTACAGGAAGGCCGCCGACCAGGGGTACACCGAGGCCCAGTACGGCCTGGGTTACATGTGCGACGTCGGCGAGGGCGTGAAGGTCAACAAGATGGAGGCCGCCAAGTGGTACATGCTGGCCGCCGACGGCGGCCATGCGGGGGCCCAGTGCAACCTAGGGAACCTGTACTTCAACGGATGGGGGGTCCGCCTGGACAAGAGGGAGGCGGCCAGGCTCTTCACCGAGGCCGCCGACAAGGGGAATCTGGACGCGCTGTTCAATCTGGGCCGCATGTACGAGACCGGGGACGGGGTGCAGAGGGACGACGACACCGCCCTGAGGCTGTACACAGAGGCCGCATCCAAGGGCGACGCCCAGTCCCTGTTCAATCTGGGCGTCCGGTACCTCACCGGTAACGGCGTCCGCATAGACGTGCCCATGGCGGCCAACATGCTGATCGCATCCTCGGAGAAGGGCAACGACGAGGCCCAGTACACCCTCGGCGCCATGTACATCTCCGGCACCGGAGTGGATCCGGACCCCTTCATGGCCGCCAAGCTCTTCGGCATGGCCGCGTCCAAATGGAACGCGGGGGCGATATACCAGCTGGGGGTGCTGTACCTCATGGGGGAGGGCGTCCCGGAGGACATCCGGAAGGGGCGGGGCCTGATACGCCTGGCCGCCGAGCTGGGCGACCCCGACGCCGTGGCGGACGCCGCCACCTTGGATTGATCAGAACTTCGTGTCGTGACTGATGTACTGGATCGCCTTCCCGCAGAAGGGGCAGCTGTGGAACACGGTGTCGACCCCCCGGGCGTCCTCGCCCAGCAGCGCGGGGCCCTGCATGGTCTCGGCGAAGACTATGTTCTGTTCCAGCAGCTCGTCCAGCATGCGCTTGCAGCAGGCCGCCTCCACATCCACGTCGGAGAGCTGGAGCTTCAGGAGGGGCCTGGCCCTCAGCCTCCTGTTGCGCTCCTCGGTCAGTATGGCGTCCACTCTCTCCGCGTCGATCTCGGCGCCGGGGTACCCCATGGTGGCGGCGTAGGCCAGCATCCTCATGCACTTCTGCAGGTCCTTCGGGACGCCGATCCCCATCTCGTACATCAGGCCCAGGTGGTACAGCGCCCCGGGGTCCAGGTTGTCGGCGGCGTCGCTCAGGAGCTCCACCGCCCGCTCGACGTCCGGCTCGCAGCCCTCGCCGGATGCCAGGAGCACCCCGAGCTCCCTCTTGGCGGGCACCACGTTCTGCTCGGCGGCCATCGAGAACCATCTGAATGCCTCCGCGGCGTCCTTGGGCGCGTCGTTGCCGTAGAGGTATATGAGTCCCAGCTGGTACTGGGCGTCCGGGTCCCCGCCTTCGGCGGCCTTCATGAGAGCGTCGGTGTTGGCCATGAGTATCGGCCGGTAATCCCACTGGTGGTTAATGGAACCTGCGCATCATCCCAGGATAGACCCGAGCATCCCGAGGGTCTCCGAGGCCTCGTCGATGCCGTTGTCCGCGGCCATCCTCAGCCATTTGCGGGCCTCCCCCTCGTCCGGCTCGGTGCCGATGCCGTTGAGATAGCAGAACCCGGTCATGTGCATGGCCGTGGGGACCCCCTCCAGGGCGGCGGACAGGAAGCACTCGAAGGCCTCCTCCTGCCTGGGCGGGTCGCATTCGGACAGGATGTAGCCCAGCCTCTCGGTGGCGAAGGCGTCGCCCATCTCCGACCCCATCCTGTACCAGCCCTCGGCGGCGTCCAGGTCGATATTGGTGCCGGTTCCGAACTCGCAGCAGACCCCGGCCTGGTACATGGCGTTCACGTTGCCGGCCTTGGCGGCGGCGCGGAACATCCTGTACGCCTTGGCCTCGTCCCTCTCCACTCCCAGACCGTTCTGGAACAGATATGCCAGGGAGGTCCTGGCCTCGCTGTTGCCCTGGTTGGCAGCCAGCCTGAAGTAGCGGGCCGCCTCGGCGTAGTCCTGCTCCACGGAAATCCCGTCCATGTATGCCAGGCCGGCATACAGCTGGGCGTCCGGGATCCCGTCCCTGGCGGCCACCAGGGCGTAGTCCGCCGCGGTCTCCGCGTCGATGCCGGAGTACTCCCCCTGCATGTAGAGCCTGACCATCAGCGCCATCGCCTCGGTCTGCCCGGCGGCCACCGCCTTCTCGAGGCAGTCGTAGCCCACGGCCTCGTCCTGGACGGTGTCCCATCCGAAGAGATGTGCCATCGCCAGGGCGTATAGCCCGTCGGCATCCCCCTCCATCGCCAGCTTCCTGACCTCGTCTATGCTCAGCTCCCTCTCGCCGTCCGGCCCGTGGAACACGAACCCCCTCTGCTCCGCCATGAGGGGCGTTATGGTCTGTATGTAGAAAAACGGAGCCGCCCCATCCCGGCCGCGGTGCCGGGGTTCAGGACTTCAGCTTCCCGCCGCAGTTGACGCAGAGCTTGGTCCTCCGGTTGATGTAGCCGCATCTGGGGCAGTGGGGCATGCCGTCCACCTTCACCAGCCCGGTGCCGTCGGCCCAGCCCTCCCTGGCGATGATGGCGTCGATCGTCGCCTGGTCGGTGGGGACCGTCCCGTTGTTGTCCTCCAGCATGTTCCTGTTGAAGTGCAGGATGGCCTGGTCCCTCTCCGCGGCTATGGCGTCCGGGTCCCCGGACAGGGCCTCCAGCTTGGCCACCTTCCTCTCGGTCTTGACCCTGACCATCTCCACCGGCCGGGTCCCGAGCGTCCTGTTGACCTCCTTCAGCTTCTTCCCTATGGCCTCCTGGATCTCCTCGTCGGAGTACTCGGCGAAGGGGCTCCTGCGGATCATCCAGTAGAGGTTGTACTGCCTTTCCGACTGCTCGGGGATCCTGTTCTCCACGGGCTTCTCTTCCTTCCTGCCTGAAAACCACGCCATGGCGTCGGAATCGGAGCGTCGGTAGATAAGGCAGACCGTCCGGACGGCGGAGTTTCAGGGCCGTGACGGTCGGACGTCCCTCTCCATCCCCAGCCTCCTGAGGGCGGCCTCGGCGTCCTCCCATCCGGGGAACGACCGCTCCCATCTGCGGAACTGGGCGTCGTGGGTGCGGTTGGACGCCCGGTACCTCTGTCTGAGATGGAGGCACTCGTGGTAGACCACGTAGTCCCTGACGGACTCGGGGACCTGCGGGGAGTCCAGGGCGGAGGAGATCCCCACCACCCGGAACATGGTGCTGCAGAACCCCACCCTGCGGCGGCCGTCCCTGCGGGTCCATGAGATGTACGAGTTGTCCAGGTCGGCGTCCGTGACCAGTCCGGAGTCCAGCAGCCTCTGCACGGATTCGATCAGGTCCGCGTGCTCCCCCGCGGGTGAGCGGGACAGGTTCCTGCTCCTCCTGACGTACTCCGGCCTGCGGGAGCTTATGAAGGAGTCGGAGTCCACGAACCGCAGATAGGACTCCGGGGGGCTCCACCCCCTGCCGGAGGCCCTGTCGCAGATCATCAGGCACAGGTCCGCCACCACGTCGTCCGGGGCGCCGGACATGTAGTCCGAGAGGCGGAGGGTCAGGGAGCGGCCGTCGGCCCTCCAGCCGTAGTAGAACTCCTTCCTGCGGACGAAGGCGGCGTCCACGCTGGCGAATCTGGTGAGGCAGGCGTCGGTACCCGCCTGCGGGAACCCGGAGGCGTCCGGTGACCACACTTCCAGATCCGTCACCTGCCGCGCCCCCCGCCGCCCGTCACGATCTCCTTCTGGCGCTGGCGCCTCCGGATCGACCTCTCGACGGTCACATCCCTCCCCCGGGAGTCCATGGACGTGCGGTACATGGCGGTGGAGTAGGTGGACGGCGTGGGTGTGAACACCTGCACCTGCTCCGGACGCGTGCGGAGGTCGGAGCGGCAGTACCTGGACAGCTCCCGCATGTCCTCCTCGGTGCATCCGGGGTGGGCCGCCATGAAGTAGTAGGTCAGGTACAGGTCCCTGCCGCACCTGGACACGGAGGAGGCGAACATCTCCCTGAACTCCTCCAGGACCCTCCTGTCCGGCTTCCCCATGAGCTTCAGGACGCCGGGGCTGACATGCTCCGGTGCCACCTTCATCTGGCCGGACACGTTGTTGGCCACGATGCGGTCCAGGTACTCCCGGCCGTGCTCCCTGTCCCGGACGATCATGTCGTACCTTATGCCGGAGTTCACGAACACCCTCCTGACCCCCGGGATGCCCTCCAGCCTCTTCAGCAGGCGGACCTGCGGGGAATGGTCGATGGGCAGGTCGGGGCAGGGGACGGATCCGAGGCATCTGCGGTGGTCGCAGGCACCCCTCTCGAGCTTCTTCGGGCACTCTATGCCGTACATGTTGGCGGTCGGCCCGCCCACGTCCCTGATGATGCCGTCGAATCCGGGCCTGGACGCGATCCTCTCGACCTCGGAGACGATGGAGCCCTCGGACCTGGAGACGACCGTGGCACCCTGGTGGACCGCGATGGCGCAGAAGGAGCATCCGCCGTAGCATCCCCTGTGGGTGGTGACGGAGTTCCTGACCGTGTCCATGGCCCTCACCTTGCCCCTGGACGCGTGGATCGGATGGACCGCGTCCTCGTAGTCCGACCCGTGCACGGCGTCCAGCTCGGATTGGGTGAGGGGGCGCTGCGGCGGATTCTGCACAAGGTACCTGTCCCCGTGCCCCTGGGCCAGCCCCCTGGCGGTGGCCGGGTCGCAGTTTCCCCGGAACATCAGGTAGGCGCGCATGAAGGCGTCGCCGTCGTCCCTCACCTCCTCGTATGTGGGCATCTCCAGGTACCCGTCGGGGACGGAGCCGGAGGCGTGGCAGACCCCCCTGACGTCCCTCCAATCCTCACCGCGGGCGATCCTGTCGGCCAGCTCCAGGGTGGCCAGCTCGGCCATCCCGTACACGATGCCGTCGGCCTTGGCGTCGAACAGCACCGACCTCCTGACGGAGTCGGACCAGAAGTCGTAGTGGGCGACCCTCCTCAGGCTGGCCTCTATCCCGGCCAGGAAGATGGGCGCCCCCTTGGCGTGCCTCTTGATCAGATTGGCGTAGGCGATGGTGGCCCGGTCCGGCCGCCGGTCGTTCACCCCGCCGGGGGTGAAGTCATCCTCCTTGCGGAACTTCCTGGCGGGGGTGTAGTTGGCCACCATGGAGTCCACGCATCCCGCCGACACCGACCAGAACAGCTCCGGCGTGCCCAGGCGGACTATGTCCTCCGGCCCGTCCAGGGAGGGCTGGGGGACGATCCCGACCCTGAGCCCGTGGTCGATCAGCCAGTGGCCGATGGCCGCGGCGCCGTTGTAGGCGTTGTCGGTGTAGGCGTCTCCTGAGACGAGGACCACGTCCAGGGAGTCCCAGCCCCTGGCGCGGACCTCCTCCGGGGTGGCCGGTACGAACATCTCAGACCTTCATCTCCATGATGTAGTCGTTCATCACGTAGCCTTCGCCGATGGGGTTGTCCTGGGAGTCCACGATCTCGAACCCGGCGTGCTGGTAGACCTTGACGGAGTTCACGTTGCCCCTGTTGACGGTGAGGTAGACGCATCTGAGACCGAGGGCCCTGGCCACCTCGGCCAGATGGGCGAAGGCCTTCGAGGCGAAGCCCCTCCCGCGGAACTCCTTGAGGATGTATATCTTGGACAGGAACAGCCTGTCCCCCTCCCGGACGTAGCCCACGTACCCCGCGGACCTGGAGCCGTCCCTCATGAGCAGGTAGGTGTACCCCTTGGAGTCCACCTGCTCCCTGAGCGACTCGAAGCTCTGGAACTTGTCCAGCATGTAGTGTATCTGGTCCTGGGGGACGATGCCGGCGTAGGCCTCGTTCCAGACCGAGTGTCCGATGGAGGCCACGATCCTGAGGTCGTCGTCGGAGGTGGCGGGGACCATGGAGAACCCGGTCCTGGCGGCGTCCACGTCCCGGATGAAGGGGAGGAGGTTGGGCTCGAAGTTCACGCCGTACCTGACGTCCTCCTTGGCCTCGTAGGTGTTCCGGATGCTGGCCACGGTGAAGTCCACCGCGGCGGCCACGGCGTCCCTGAGGGAAAGCCCGCACTCGCAGGCCGCCACCAGGGCGGAGCCGAAGACGTCCCCGGTGCCGTGGTAGTACCCGGGGATCTCGTCCCTCATGACCTCCCCGGTCTCCCCGGTGCCGTAGTCCATGTACACCGCCCCCACCCTGCCGGCCTCGTAGCTGATGCCGGTGAGGACGATCTGACCGACCCCGAAGGCCCTGGCGTCCTCCAGGACCCGGGCGATGTACTCCCTGGAGTAGGGTCCCTCCCTGTACTCCGTGCCGAGCATCAGCGACAGCTCGGTCAGGTTGGGCATGATGAGGTCGGCCATCTCGCAGAGCCGGCGCATGCCCGCGGGGAAGTCGGGGCCGAAGACCGGGTACAGCCTCCCCTTGTCGGCCATGACGGGGTCCACGTAGATCCTGGTGCCCTCGTGGGACAGGTCCTCGAACAGCCTCTTGACGATGTCTATCTGCTCGAAGGAACCGAGGAATCCCGTGTAGAATGCATCGAACTCGATGCCGAGGGTCTGCCAGTGCTCGTCCACCGGGACCATGTCGTCGGTGAGGTCCCGGTAGGTGTAGCCGGTGAAGCCGCCTGTGTGGGTGGAGAGGACGGCGGTGGGGAGGCCGGAGCACTCGATCCCCACGGAGGAGATGATAGGGACGGCGACCGTCAGCGAGCACCTCCCGACGCAGGAGATGTCGTGTATCGCAAGGATTCTCTTATGGTTCATGGTGCGACATTCAGGAACTAACTATTAATAGTTCAGTCGGGAGACCACGAGGGTATTTATCGGACGTATCTGGATGGGGACGGCGATGGATTCAACCGACGCGCACCTCGAGGCGACGCTGGCCGAACTCAACGACAGGGTCGGTCACCTGGAGGAGGGAGGGATCTCCGAGGAGCTCATGGAGGCCTACGTGAACAGAGGATGCGTCCTGTGGATGATGGAGTACCGGACCTCGGCCATGGACGACCTCCAGACGGCCTCCGGCATGCTGGAGGCGCTGGAGTCCATGGGGGCGGAGGCGGATCCCGGCACCTTCGTGAGGATCCACACCACCATGGCCTGCATCCTGTTCGACCAGGATGGTGACTGCACCGGCGAGTACGCCGCCGCGGCCACCCGCCTCGGCGGTCTCAGGACCGGTTCCAGGCATTTCGACGCCAGGAGCATCGTCCGCACCTGCGTGGACGCATGCAAGAACCTCATCGACTCCGACGCCCCCGGGGACATCCTGCCCTACCTGGAGAAGGGCCTGTCCCTCACCGTCGGCAGGGAGGACGCCTGGAGCCTCAACCGCAGGCTGGAGCTCACCAACCTGGGCGCCGAGGCCGACAGCGACCTGGACAGGCACCGGGAGGCCGCCGAGTCCTACGGACGGGCCATCGACGTCGGCATGGAGCTGATGGAGAGGGGGCAGCTGGAGGACCCGGAGGAGCTGGTGATGAGCTTCGTCATGAAGGCCGAGGCCGAGGAGGCCCTGGGGCTGTCGGAGCTCCGCCTGCAGGACATCGGATCGGCCATCACCATCCTGGAGGGCCTGCTGGATATGGACCGGGTCCCGGACCCGGAGGTCCTGGTGGGGCTCCACCACGACATGGCCGAGGCGCTGATGGGCCAGGGCCGCATCGGGGAGGCGGAGAGGCACCTCATCCGGGCCATGGAGATCGGCATCAACGGCGCCGGCGACTACATCCGCATAAACACCCCCGGCGGCAGGGCCTCCAGGTGACCCGGCGCCCTCAACAGACGACGGTTCCGGCACAGCGTCCCTGCCACGGGTCGCATTGATATACGGTCGGCCCTTTGCTGAATCATGCTCTTCAAGAGGACCAAGAAGGATGGGCCCGCGGCCTGTGCGATCTGCGGCCTCCGCCCGGGCGTCGCGAGGATCGCCGACGGTCATCTCTGCCAGACCTGCGTGCCCGTCAACGCCAGGTTCGACATGCCCACCAGCCGCGAGGTCCTGGCATTCCACGTGGCCGACCCCGAGCTGATCGAGCGCATCGAGACCTTCGAGGACTCCGAGGTCATCGGCGACCTGCACTTCGACGACGCCCACCGGCTGTTCTTCAAGGGGCCCTACCCCAACAGATGCATCCCCGTGCTCTCATATTCCGAGATCGTCGGGTACAGGGTGATAATCAACGGCTCCCTGGTGGCCTTCGACTCCATCGACGGGGAGCGCTCCGTCTTCAGGATAACCACCGACGACTACATCAGGAAGGCGTCGAAGGAGGCGGAGGAGATCGTGCTGGAGCTGGACTCCGGCCGCGGGAACGTGTCGTTCATCCCCTATCCCATCCGCACCATGAAGGCCAGGGTGGCCGAGTCGAGGGAGGAGTGCCTCCGCGCCGCCATCGCCATCTCCAGGCGCCTGGACGCCATCGTGGAGGAGAACATCCGGACGAGGGATAC
>CAYZSQ010000017.1:0-16686 GCA_964479785.1 uncultured Methanomassiliicoccales archaeon | reverse complement strand
CAATGCCTCGGTCTCATTCACGGAGCATCATGGATGACTGCAAAACCACAGCTCGAAGTGTCCGCGGCTATTATCACCAACGGATCCGAGATACTTTGTTTCCAGAAGGGCGAAAGCAAAAGGAGCTACCTGTCGTACAAATACGAATTTCCCGGCGGGAAGCTGGAACCCGGGGAGTCTCCTGCTGAAGCACTGATTCGCGAGCTGTCGGAAGAGCTGGACCTGAAAATCGAAGAACAGGCAGTTTCCCATTTTGCAGACCTCACCCATGAATACGACGACTTCTCCGTGTTGATTCACTACATGATCGTGGAGTGCCAGAATCCTGAATACACTCTGAAAGAGCACGTTTCGGCGGTATGGAGAACACCAGAATCCGTAGCCGATTTAGATTGGGCCGGTGCTGATATGAAAGCAGCCGAACTCCTGGGGGCAAAACATGAGTGACGATCTTCTCAGAAAAGGATTGGAGCACGGATTCATAGACAGGACGATCTCCGCTGCGGAAGAGTTCAAGCCCCAGCTCATCACCAACAACCCGTCCAGAGGAGAGAAGGTCATCACCACCCTGAAGCAGGAGATGGAGAGCTGCGACGAGTTCATGTTCTCGGTGGCATTCGTCAACTCCGCCGGAGTCAACGCTCTCGCCCAGCAGTTCAGGGAGCTTGACAGGAGGGGCGTGAAAGGGAAGATCGTCGCCTCCCAATACCAGAATTTCACCGAGCCCAACGCGCTCAAGGCTCTCAAAAGAAACGAGAACATCGAAGTCCGCATAATCACCGAAGAAGTCTCGAAGATGCATACCAAGTGCTACATCTTCAGACACGGAGATTCCTACGACGTCATCATAGGAAGCAGCAACCTCACCAACAGTGCCCTCTGCGAGAACATGGAGTGGAACCTGAAGTTCAACTCCAAGGAATCCGGCGAGATCATCAGCAGCATCCTGGCCGAATACGAGAAGAACTTCCAGATGGCCGTGCCCGTGGACGATCTCTGGATAGAGGAGTACTCGCTGATCTATGACGACGAATGGTCCTACAGAACCGCGGTCAGAAACAGAACCCCGGATGCCATCCCACAGGAACATCGGAGAATCCAACCGAACTTCATGCAGAAGGAAGCCCTGAAAGGCCTGATGGATGTGAGAGAAAGAGGCGGAGACCGCGCACTGGTCATCTCCGCTACCGGCTCCGGTAAAACCTATCTCTCGGCATTCGATGCGAAGATCGCATCCACCAAGTTCCTGTACATCGTCCACAGGCTGCCCATCCTGAGCAAGAGCATGGAAAGCTTCGAGAGGGTGATGGAAGGCACCAAAACGATCGCCAAATACGACCCCGACAGGAACAATCTGGATGCGGATTGCACGTTCGTCACCATCCAGACTCTGTCTAAAGACGAGGTTCTCGCCAAGATCCCGCCAGATTGCTTCGACTACATCCTGATCGACGAGGTCCACCATGCCGGAGCCTCATCCTACCAGAAGGTGATCCGCCACTTCGAGCCGAAGTTCCTGTTGGGTATGACCGCAACTCCCGACAGGACGGACGACTACGACATCTACAAGCTGTTCGACTACAACATCGCCTACGACATCCGGCTGAAAGAAGCCATGGAGTACAAGCTGATCTGCCCCTTCCACTACTTCGGCATCTCGGATCTAGCATTCGACGATGTTTCGGAAGAAGACAAAACCAAGTTCCTGAAAACCCGGATGGACCAGAGGATAGATCATATCCTGGACAACGCCCAGTACTTCGGATACTGCGGAAAGAGGTTGAAAGGACTGGTATTCTGCAGAGACCTGGCCGAAGCGGAGAGCTATTCTCGGGAGTTCAACAGACGTGGATACAGCACAGTCTGGGTCTCCGGAAACATGGCCAAAGACGAAGTGAACGTGTGCATAGAGAGGCTGGAAAGCGACGAGGGCTCCAATCTCCTGGACTACATCTTCACCGCAGACCTGTTCAACGAAGGCGTGGACATTCCTGCAATCAACCAAGTCATAATGCTGCGCCCTACTGAATCTCCGATAGTATTCATCCAGCAACTCGGCAGGGGGCTGAGACACCACCCCGGCAAAGACTATGTGGTCATTCTGGACTTCATCGGCAACTACGAGAGGAACTACAACATCCCTCTGGCTCTTTCCGATGACAGGTCATACAGCAAATCTGAGGCCAGGAGATTCGTGGCCACCGGAGACTCCATCATTCCGGGCAATTCGACTATCAGCTTCGACGAGATCTCCCGGAACAAGATCTATGAGTCCATAGACAACTCCGATTTCACCGAGGCGAAGATCATCATAGATGCGTACAAGTCGCTGAAGATGCGCCTGGGAAAGATTCCAGAGCTCTCGGATTTCAAGAAGTACGGATCCATCGATGCTCTGAACCTTCTGTCGAAATACCGGTCGTACTACAACTTCCTGAAAACGAAAGACAAAGACTACTCCGCAATGCTCGACAGCCGGTCCGAGAAGTACCTGGAGCTCATCACGAAGATTGCGGCCGCTGGGAAGAGACGCTTGGAAATCGAAGCTTTGGATTCACTGTGCCAGCAATGCTCCGATCTGACTTCGGAGATGGATGATCTCGGTATTCCGATAGAAGGCACGAACCTCATCGCCGTGTTGAACGGCAGCTTCTTCGACAATGACATTTCCCTGATCAAGGCCGACGGGGACTCGATCGTCTGCTCGGACGAGTTCGGTGAAATGCTTGGCGACCCGACATTCTCTGATCACGTCAGACAGATCATCGAACTGGGCAGAGCGAACTGGCAGGAGCAGTACTCGAATCCCTATGAGGATAGCGACCTGGTTCTGAATATGAGGTACACGTACGAGGATGTGTGCAGGTTCCTGAACTGGCCCAAGAACATCAACGCCCAAAATCTCGGAGGATACTTCTATCACAAGGATACAGACACCTTCCCGGTGTTCATTAACTACGTGAAGGGCGAAGATGTGGTGGAGTCTCAGCGCTACGAGGATCGCTTTGTGAACCGCAACACTCTGATCGCCCTGTCCAAATCCAACGAAGACAGGAACGCTTCGAGAATGAGGGTGATCCAGAAATCCTCAAAAACCGGCACCCAGATCCATCTGTTCGTCAGAAAGAACAAGAATGACAAGGGGTCCAAGGAATTCTACTACCTCGGAAGAATGGATTTCGTTTCTTTCCTGGACGATAACAAGCCGGTTCAGATTGAGTATTCGTTGAGAAACGATGTAAGATCGGACTTGTTCGACTACTTCAACTCGATGAACTAAACCACAGATGAACGAACTTCTAGCACTATGCAGCGTTTGAATGTTATCCAGAACATACATAGTTCCAGAACGTATCCCCTATCCACATACGGACGGGATGCAATATGAACGACGACCGTGGATCCATCGGTGACGCCCTGCGGGCGATGACGCGCAGGGAGCTCGAGACCTTCGCACTGAGACTGATCGCCGGGACTCCCGACGAAATCGTGGAATCCTCCCTCGAGGGGCTGGTCTGCGACCGGACGGCAGACATCGCCGAGCGCACCGTCAAAGTGGTCGAGTCCGCCGTCGACGGCTTCGAGTTCGACGAACCGTACCTCGAATCCGACGATGACTACGATTCGGAATCCGTCCCGATCGGCGACTGGGAGATCCTGGCCTGCAATATCCTTGACGGACTGGAAGAGGAGTTCGGCGGCGACCTGGCCGAACTGGAGTCCACGGGGGACCTGGAGGCCGGATTCAGGATCCTCGGATCGATCATGGACCACATGCGCCAATGGGAATGGGGCGACGAGAGGGTGCTCGACGCCGTGGAGCTGGTCTGCGACTCCATCAGGACCAACATGTCCAGGACCCTGACCTCGGCGTTCGAGATCCTATGATCATGACAAATACCTCCTGACGGATCGCATGACCATGCTGCAAGACACCTTCGCCGCCCTGAGATGCCCCTCCTGCGGATCGCCCATGCCCCCGACGTCCATGGGATCCAGCTTCGTGGACGACGGGACCCACACGGAGCACCACTCCTGCGCCTGCGGATGCAGGTTCAGGGTGGAGGCCGCGGTGGAGCGTCCCTGAGGCATCGCTCCGACCGCTCAGTTCGGTGCCCCGGCGTCCGCGAACGTCATGCCACCTCGAATCTCGAGCCGGGAGGATCGCGATCGGTTCTGTTTCGGCGGACGGGACATGAAACGTGATGACGATTAACTTGAATTTTTCTTATTGTTAATAATCAAATTCGGATTAAATTGAAATATCCACCTGCATATCAAGGACCATGTTCAAGAAGATCGCCCTCGACAACTTCAGGTCGTTCACCCATGCGGTCCTGGACCTGGAAGCGGCCAGGGGCGTCCCCAAGCGTTATGCGCTGATCTACGGTGAGAACGGTTCCGGGAAGACGAACCTCGTGGAGTCGGTCATGTTCCTGCGCGACAGCATGAGGACCCTCGCCGGAGGGGACCGCGTCTCCGGACGGAGGCCCGGGACCGGGGGGACGGGGGGCGGGGAGACCCCCTCCCAACCGTCCGTCCCGATCCGGCGGCCGTCCGACATGGCCCTTGGGGACATGGGGGATGCGGCCGGACCCGTCAGCATCCGGACCCTCTCGAGAGGCGTCAAGACCATAGGGTCCGAGGAGCCGATGAGGCTGAGCTACACGTTCACCGTCAACGGCAGGGATGCCACCTACGAGCTCGGGTTCTCCGACGACGGGAGGGTCACCCACGAGAAGCTCATGTACACTGTGAACGACCGTGTCGGCAGATACTTCGAGATAGACTCGACGGAGGACGGCATCTCCCTCAAAATCAACTCCGGGTTGATCGGGAACAGGAGGTTCAGATCCCAGCTCAAGGAATCGGCGGAGAGGCTCTGGGGCAACCACACGTTCCTGTCCGTGCTGTATGCGGAATGCGGAAGGTCCAACAGGGAATACGTCCAATCGAGCGTCCGCCCCGAGATGCTCCTGTTGATGGACTACATAGACGGGATAGTGGTGGACTGTCCGCCCCGGGGGCCCCCGTCCGGGATATGGCCGATGGACCTCGTCGGAGGGGACCTGCCATCCGAGATGGAGGGTGCCCTGGACGCATACGGGAATGCGATCGACACGTTCTTCACCCGCCTGTACACCGACATAGGCAGGGCATACTACAGGAAGACCCACCGGGACGGGGTGATGAGCTACACCCTGATGTTCAGCAGGAGGATCTCCGGGACCTACCGCGACATCCCCGCCTCCGTCGAATCCTCGGGGACCTTGAAACTCCTGGATCTGCTGCCGGCACTCCTGGAATGTTCCAAGGGCGCGGTGGTGTTCATCGACGAGCTGGACAGCGGGATCCATGACAAGCTCATCCACGACCTGATGGAGGAGGTCCTCTCCGGCGTCTCGGGGCAGATCGTCGTCACCACGCACAACACATCCCTGATCAGGGAGGTCAGACCGGCCAACGTCTATGTGATCTCCCAGGACGCACTGGGGAACAAGGATGTCCGCTCGACTGATACGGTGAAGAACAGCCAGAAGACGCACAACAACGAGAGGCGCTACATGAACGGGGAGTTCGGAGGGATCCCGTACATCGGGACCGTCGACCTCGAGGACATCGCCTCTACCCTCCACCAGGAGCTCGGGGGATGAACCCGAGGACACTGGTCATCCCTCACGGGAAGTCCGAGGTCATACTCTGCAGGAGGATCGGCATGCTGCTGAGGCAGCCCATGGTGTTCCACATCCCGCACGGCGCAGAGGAGGCGATCACCATCGCCCAGCTCCCGGAGATCCTGAGCTCCCCTCCGTTCTCTTCGGAACAGGCCCTGCACAGGAGGTACAGGGAGCTCGCCTACGATTCCGGGAAGGACCGCAGGATGGGGAGTCTGACCATCTTCCCGATCATGGACGTGGACAGCGACCGCAGGAGCCTGAACAGCTACCGGAACAGGGAGATGTTCAGGGACAGTCCGTTCCACGACAGGATCGTGCCGATATACAACGACCCGAACCTGGATGCCGTCATGGAGCAGATGGGGTACGGCACGGTGATGAGCAAGAAGGTCAGATCCTACGCCAGGATTGTCGACGGGATCACGGACCCCCTCGAACTGTACGGCAGACTCGAGAGGAATGACTCCACAAACATGGACATGTTCCTGAAGCACTGCCTCTCGATCAGTCCCCCTTATCAGAACAAGGTCCTCTGACCGAGGCTTAATCGAGGAAAAAAACAGCACTAACTCGCGAAATCGACATTTCAGCATGCAGAATCGGACCTTGATCGAAGAAAAAATCGCGATTAAGGAATTTCTGGTAGCTACCATGATATTGGTGAGTCTTGAATCGCGCGATCCATGCCGTGGAGGATCGACCTCGTCCGATCACGGAGAACCCCTTGACATCGACGATCCTCCTGTGCCTCCCGCCGACGAGCGTGCCCGAGACCCTGACGTTGCTGCGCGCCTTCGACGCGTCGTAGGCGGAGTCCAGGTCCTCGCCGCTCAGGGTCAGTGTGGCGCTGCATGCCCTCCCTTCGACGTCTATGAACGTTATGGCCACATCGACGGGCCCGTCCGCCCGGTCACTCATGGAAGAAGCACTTGGTCTGGTACTCCGGCTCGCTGGACACGTACATCCCCAGCTTCTTGTACAGCCCCTCGTCCACCTGGGACACTATCACCGAGGAGTGCACGTCGCTTCCCCTGAGCCCGGGCAGCATGGAGAACGCCCTCTCCACCGTGGGGTCGGTGTTGGCCGCTATGGACAGCGCCACCAGCATCTCGTCGATGTGCAGGCGGGGGTTCCTGTTGCCCAGGTAGTCCACCTTCAGCCTCTGCATCGACCTGATCACGTCCGGGGAGATCAGCAGCACCGAGTCGTCTATCCCGGCCAGCACCTTGAGGGCGTTCAGCAGCATCGCCGACGACGCCGTGAGCAGCGGCGAGGCCCTGCCGTACACCAGCCTCCCGTCGGGCAGCTCCGCCGCCACCGCCGGCCTCTCGGTCTCCGACATGATCCTCCTGACCTCCACCACCGCCGGCCTGCTCTCAGGCGTCACCCCGGCCTTCCTCATGATGAGCTCCATGCGGAACACGACGTCGTCGTCCGCCCTGCCCTCCCTGCGCTCCCTGAGGGCGGAGAAGTACCTGCGGACGATCTCGTTCCTGGCGGCCCTTTTGACCTGGTCGTCGCCGGTGATGCAGTTGCCGGCCATGTTGACGCCCATGTCCGTGGGCGACCTGTAGGGCGACTCCCCGGATATGCCCTCCAGGATGGCGTTCAGCACCGGGAATATCTCCACGTCCCGGTTGTAGTTCACCGCCGTCTCCCCGTAGGCGTCCAGATGGAAGGGGTCGATCATGTTGCTGTCCGCCAGGTCGGCGGTGGCGGCCTCGTAGGCGATGTTGACGGGATGGGACAGCGGCAGGTTCCAGATGGGGAAGGTCTCGAACTTGGCGTATCCGGCGGCCACCCCCCTGCGGTTCTCGTGGTACAGCTGGGACAGGCACACCGCCATCTTCCCGCTGCCGGGCCCGGGGGCGGTGACCACCACCAGCGGCCGGGAGGTCTCCACGTAGTCGTTCCTGCCGTAGCCGTCGTCCGACGCTATGAGCGGGATGTCCGAGGGGTATCCCGCTATCGGATAGTGGCGGTACACCCTGAGGCCCAGGGCCTCCGCCTTCCTCTGGAAGGCGTCCGCGGCGGACTGGCCGTTGTAGTGGGTGATCACCAGCCCGCACACCGGGATGCCCCTGGCCTCGAAGGAGTCGATGAGCCTCAGCACCTCCATGTCGTACCCCACGCCGATGTCCTTGCGGACCTTGTTGCGGACGATGTCCTCGGCGTTGATCACCACTATGGCCTCGGCCTGGTCCCCGAACTCCTCCAGCATCCGGATCTTGCTGTCCGGCATGAACCCGGGCAGCACCCTGGATGCGTGGTAGTCGTCGAAGAGCTTGCCGCCGAACTCCAGGTACAGCTTGCCGCCTACGCCGCGGATGCGCTGGCGGATGTGCTCGGACTGCGTGCGGAGGTAGAGGTCGTTGTCGAATCCCGTCATGCGATCCGGAGAGCATCTGCGGGGACGGTGAAAAACGCGTCGGTGCCACCGGCTCGGATCTCGGTGGGCGCGACGGCCACGAAGATCTCGAACTCGTACCTCTGCTCCTGCTCGGAGTCCGTCTCGCAGACGCTGAATAGCTCGTACTCGTCGCCCATGGTCCCGACGTCGAAGAACGTCCTTTCGCCGGTGTCGTCGGACGGCCCGCGGTTGTCCTGCATCCGTCACCCCCTGCACTTCGAAGAGAGTCGTGTTGGTATTTAAGTCGGCGTAACTCCCGTCAAGCAACCACCTTTATGAATCCGATCCTCGGACGGGGGATGCGCACCTTCCGCAGGTCAGACCTTTATACGTTCCCTGCGATGGCGCCCCCATGAAGATAGCCAGAAGGATAGCCGACATACCCATGTCAGGCATCAGGAAGATGTTCGACCTGGCCAGCCCGGACTCGGTCAACCTGGGTCTCGGGGAGCCGGACCTGGACCCGCCGAAGGAGGCGGTGGAGGCCATGAACGCCGCGGCCTCCGCGGGCAGGAACAAGTACGGCCCCACCGCGGGGCTGGTGGAGCTGAGGGACGCGGTGGCGGAGTTCTCCTCCAAGTTCGGGCCGGTCACCGGCGGGAACATCATGATCACCCCCAGCTGCTCCACCGGGCTGATGGAGGTGACCCAGAGCATGGTGGACCCCGGTGACGAGGTCCTGGTGCCCAGCCCCGGGTTCGTAATCTACGCCCCCCACGCGGAGCTGGCCGGCGGGAGGTCCGTGGAGTACAGGCTCACCGGCGACGGGCTGTTCCAGCCGGACATCGACGACATCCAGTCGAAGATCACCTCGAGGACCTCCATGATCGTGGTCAACACCCCCTCCAACCCCACCGGGGGCGTGATGAGCGTGGAGACCAAGAGGGCCCTCTGCGACATAGCCAGGGACAAGGGCATCACCATCCTCTCCGACGAGGTGTACTCCGAGTTCATCTACGAGGGGGAGCACGTGTCCTTCATGGACTCCCTGGACTGCGCGGTGGTGGCCAGCGGCTTCTCCAAGATGATGGCGGTCACCGGCTGGAGGATGGGATTCCTCTGCGCCAATGAGGATGTCATGGAGACGCTGATCAAGATGCAGTACCACGTCTGCGCCAGCCCCGGCATGCCGGCCATGTACGGCATACTGGGCGCCCTCCCCCACATGGACGCCTACCTGGAGAATGCCAGGGCGGTGTTCAGGAGGCGCAGGGACCTGATCGTGGACAGGATCAACTCCATCGAGGGCATGTCCATCGTGCCCCCGAGGGGGGCGTTCTACGCCTTCCCGTCCTACGAGAAGGACATACCGTCGGCGGACCTGGCCAACATGCTGGCCCGGGCCGGCCTGATATGCACCCCGGGATCCGCCTTCGGCGGTTACGGGGAGGGGCACCTGAGGTTCTCCTACGCCGCCGACGAGGCCAAGATCGAGAAGGGAATGGATATATTGGCAGAAGTCATGGGCGGGATCTGATTCAAATGGCCGAGGAATACGACCCGAACGCCGCCCTGTTCGGCAGGGACGAACCGGAGGAGGACCCCGAGGAGGCCTTCATCAAGGAGACCTTCGGAAGGAACCCCAACAGGACATCCGCCATCTCAGACCTGTTCTCGGCTGAGATGATGCAGACCGTCGACGAGGACCCTGACCTTCCGGAGGAGGCCAAGAGGCTGCTGATATTCAAGATGACCGCCAACAGCGTCCTGGACATCGTGATGGAGTGCCTCGACCCGGACACGGCGCTGGAGGTCACGTCCTGCCTGGACGGGTTCCTGGGCATGAGCCTGGTGAACAAGAGGAACCAGGTGGACATCCTCGGGGAGCTGCGCAAGGCGATCTCGCAGGTGGGCCAGGAGGAGGGCGAGTCGGACGAGGACTTCGATCGCAGGCTCTCCGACATGGAGGACCTCTGGTGGTCCATCCCCCAGCCCCTGCTCAACGGCAGGAACCCGGATGACGCCATCAGGGAAGAGATGAGAAGGTACGGTCTGGACGGATGAGCGGCTGGCACGTGGCATCGGCCCCCGGCAAGTTCGTTATACTGGGGGAGCACGCCGTGGTGTACGGCAAGCCCGCCGTGGTCCTGGCAGTGGACCTGAGGATGGAGGTCTCCATCCGGGAGGCCCGGTACAACACCATCAACGGCGAGAGGATCGACTTCCGCAGGCAGCCCCACCTCAGGTACCTCACCAGGGAGGTGGACAGGGCGCTGGAGTTCAGGACCCACAGCCAGATCCCGGTGGGGTCCGGCATGGGCTCCTCCGCCGCGCTCTCCGCGGCGCTGGCACTGGCGCTGGCGGACAGGAGGGGGATCCGCATGGACGAGGAGTCCCTGGTGGAGGAGGCCTACAACGCGGAGCTCTACGCCCAGGGCATCGGCAGCCCCATGGACGCCTCCGCCTGCGTCCACGGCGGCGGTATAGCCGTCAATCTGCCCGAATCCAAGGACAGGCACCTGTGGACGGTCACCCGCGAGGGCAGGACCTGGTCCGTCTCCGACGTGGACGTGCCGGACATGACCTTCGTGATCGGCAACACCGGCATCCGGGCCCCCACCGGGCCGCTGGTTGGCAAGGTCCGCAGGTTCATGGACCGCAGCAGGTTCGCCGTCGACGTGGTGGACGACATAGAGCAGGTGACCATCCAGGGCAACCAGGCCCTCATGGCCAACGACGTGGAGCAGCTGGGCCGCCTGATGACCAGGGACCACAAGCTCCTCTCCATCCTGGGCGTGTCCTGCAGGGAGCTGAACAAGCTTGTGAACGCCGCCCTGCCCTACTCCTACGGCGCGAAGCTCACCGGGGCCGGTGGAGGGGGCTGCATGGTCGCCCTCACCGACCGGCCCGAGAAGGTCTGCGAGGCCATCGCCTCCAGGGGCGGGACCCCCTACGTGGTGAGGACCGGCGCGCCCGGGGCGATGCTGGGACAGTGAAGGGATCGCATGGACCTGAGCGACGAGATAAACAGACTGCGCGCCCGGTGCATCGGGTGCGGGAAGTGCAGCAGGGTCTGCCCCGCCCTGAGGCACGGCGGCATCGACCCCATGGAGGTCATGATGGGCGGGGAGGCCGACATGTCCACCTGCATCGGCTGCGGCAACTGCTCCGAGGTGTGCAGGAGGACCGACCCGGCGGCGGTGATGAAGGACATCATCGCCATGGAGGACGACATCCACGTGTCCCAACTGTTCAGGGACACCGGGTACGTGATGCCCGTCGTCGAACAGGTGCCGGAGCCGGTCTGGTCCGGCACGGAGGTGGCCGTCATGCCCGGATGCGTCGCCAAGGGGAAGGTCCCGCACATAATCTACGCGACGTCCGTCGCCATGCGGTCCGTGGGCGCGGGGGCCTCCGAGCTCCCCGGGAACACCTGCTGCATGCGCCCAGTCCAGTTCAGGGAGATGAGCGAGCCGGAGCGGGGGTCCCACAGGCAGGCCATGGAGAGGTCCGCCGGCGGGAGCAGGATAGTGACCCTGTGCGCCGGATGCACCTGCGAGTTCGAGCGCTCCAACGTGGAGGCGGAGCACATCATCCAGTTCCTCCACGGGCGCATGGGATCGCTGCCGAGGCTCCCCAGGACCCTGAGGGTGGGCATGGAGCCCGGATGCTCCGCCATGAGGTTCAAAAAGGAGATGAGGGCGGTCCTGGAGGCCATGGGCTGCGAGGTCGTCAACGGGGAGACGGGATGCTGCGGCAAGGGCACCCCCCTGGCCCCTCCGCTCATGGATGAGCGGGAGTCGGAGTGCTCCGGCGCCGAGTGGATCGTCGTCGGTTGCCCCATGTGCCTGGTGAAGTACGACTCCCGGGAGGGCGGGATCCCGACGATGCACATCTCCGAGCTGGTGGCGCTGGCCGCCGGCGACTCGAGGTCGCTGGGGCACCACAGGATCGCGGGCCCCGGGATCTGACTCGGTCCAGACGGTAGGCGTCCACTATCTCGCCGTAGTACATCAGATGGGCGTCGCGCCCGCCGTCGCTCCCCGGGGGGTAGAACCTCGCCAGGATGTCCTCCGGGATGCCGGAGGTGTCCTGCAGGCCCCTGTAGAGCACCCTGCACTCCAGGGTAATGGGGAACTCCCTCAGGGCCGGGACGGACACCCTCCTGCCGGGGACGGGGGTCAGGTCCATCTCCCTGATCTTGTCCACATCCCTCCCGGACCTGGACCCGCAGTAGTCCAGGACCCTCCTGTCGCAGACGTCCCCGGGGACGCTGACCACGAACTCGGGGTTCCTGTCCAGGAGCTCCCTGGTGTACCTGCTCTGCCTCACATATGCGACGAAAACCGGCCGGCCCCACTCGACCCCCAGGGTCCCCCAGCCGATGGTCATGGTGTTCGCCCTCCCGTCGGCGCAGGTGTTCAGGAGGATCCCCCTCCCGACCTTCGAGGCCACCTCGCCCATGACTTCCACTGCATCGAGATCCGTGTGCATGCCGGTGGATCGACGGCATCGTATATGCCGATGTCACAGCCCCGGTCATCGGACGGCGGCGATGAGGTGCCTGTGTGAAGAAGGGATGAAAAGGAAAGGCCCCTCCCCGGAGGGAGGGGTTGGGTTTCAGATGAGGTCCTCGAAGCCCTCGACGACCTTGGGGAACTTCTTCTTGACCTCCTTCAGCAGGTTGTACACGTTGACCTCGCCGATGTCGGAGTCCTTGATCATCTTGATGAGCTCGTCGATGGTCTCATCATCCAGGCTGGCCAGCTTCTCCTTGGCCATCCAGTTCCTGATGAGCTTGTCCTCCATCCTGTCGCGCCACATCTTCTCGTAGGGCATCAGGGCCTTCTTGGAGAAGTCCCCGGTCTTGGCGCACTCGGTCAGGACCTTCCCGGCGTACATGCCGGTCCTGCAGGCGTGGCAGATGCCGCCGCCGGTTATGGGGTCGATGATCCTGGCGGCGTCGCCCACCAGGATGATGTTGTCGTCCACGGCGCAGTCCAGCCCGGGGCAGGTGGACACGAACCCGCCCATGATCTCCAGGACCTGGCCCTTGTTCAGGCGGGGGTCCTCGGCGATGAACTTGTCCAGGTAGCGCTTGGCGTCGCCGTCGCCCTTGCAGAGCCTTCCCATGACGCCGATGCCCACGTTGGCGACGCCCTCGCCCTTGGGGAAGATCCAGATGTACCCTCCGGGGGCCACGGATCCGATGACGAACTCGCAGTAGTCGGGGACGCAGTCGATGTTGACCATCCTGTACTGGATGCAGGAGTCGATGTCGTTGAGCTTCAGGGTGGTGTCGATGCCGGCCCACCTGCCGACCTGGCTCTCGTAGCCGTCGGCGGCCACCACGCACTTGGCGCGGATCTCGATCTCCTCGCCCATGCTCCTGGCCTTTATCCCGACGATCCTGCCCTCCTCGCGGACGATCCCGGTGCAGGAGGTGCGCAGCATGATCTGGGCGCCGGCCTTGGCGGCGTCCCTGGCCAGGGCCTTGTCGAACAGATGCCTCTCCAGGACGTACCCGACCTCGGACCCGGCCCTGGACTCGTCCAGCTGGAAGGTGGTGCCCTGGGGGGATTTGATTATGGCCCCCTTCATGTCGCCGCGGATCCACATGGGCTCGGGCTCGATGCCGACCTCCTCCAGCCACTTCTTGGAGACTCCCTCGGCGCACCTCAGGGGGGCGCCGACCTCGGCCTTCTTCTCGATCAGGATGGTCTTGAGCCCTCCCTCGGCGCAGTACCTTGCGGCCATGCTGCCTCCGGGCCCGGCCCCCACGACCACGACGTCGCACTCGTATGTCCTCATGTGATCACTCCAGTGAAAGCGCGGCCACGGGGCACAGCTTCACGCACCTTCCGCACCTGATGCAGTCGTCGTTGAACTCCAGAACGAAGTCGTTCAGGAATATGGCGTTCTTGGGGCATGACCCCACGCAGCCCCCGCAGTGGAGGCATCTGTTCACGTCTACCTTCATTCACATCACCTTGGAACGGGTTTCACTGCTCGTCCTTGGGGACGATCAGGGCGGCGGCCAGCTCCTTGGCCTCCTCTGCGTGGGTCTTCCTCCACTCCTCCAGCGGGACGGAGAACTTCGCCTCGATCTCCTTGCGGAACTCCGGACCGGAGTTGTAGGCGCAGAACGGGTATATGCGGCAGTCCGGGGTGACGTAGTGGACCCCGCAGCGCCTGACCCTCTCTATGTCGTAGTTGTAGCTGTCCTGGAAGTGCATCCCGGCCACCAGCATCATCTTCCACGAGAACTGGGCCAGGGTCTCCTTGGACTTGTCGGACATGACGTCCTTGATCAGGGAGACGAACTTCATCTTGGTGAGCCCCTCGGGCATCTTGCTCTCGTCCACGCAGCTGTTCAGCAGCTTGATCAGCTTGGCCACGTACAGCTTCTTGAACCTGGAGTTCTCGGCCTTGTCGGCGATCTCGTTGAGCCCGGCGGAGAACCTGCCCACGTCCACGAACCTGGGGAACGGGACCACGTTGCCCTTGTCGTCCTGGAACAGGTAGGTGGCGATGCCGCAGTGGGGGTGGGTGGTGAAGGTGACCTTGGTCTCCCCCAGGATGATGGAGGCGAACTTGGAGATCGGGGCCACCACGGGGACCGGGTACCAGTCGTCCTTGGTGGCGAAGCCGGTCTGCTCCTCCACGCACCTCACCAGGTCGGGCAGGGTGAACCTGCCGGACTGGACCTCCTCGTTGGTGACCCTGCCGGTGAACGCCAGGGGCTGGAAGTTGACCCCCCTGACCACGTCGGAGTTGTCGAAGGCGAACCTGAGGATGTCGCCGACCTTGTCGTCGTTCATGCCCATCCCGACGACCGGGACGAGAACGATGGACGGGGGCTTGATGCCCTCCTCCCTGAGCTTCCTGCAGTTCTCGATGACGCCCAGCTTGACGTGCATCATCTTCCTGCCCCTGGACCTCAGGTAGACATCGTCGGTGAGGCCGTCGAACTGCAGGTAGATGGTGTTCATGCCCGCCAGCTTGGAGGCCTTGAGGAACTCGTAGTCCTTGGCGAACTTGATGCCGTTGGTGGCCACCTGCACCTGGGCGAAGCCGAGGTCATGGGCGTCCTTCATCACGTCCACGAACCTGGGGTAGACGGTGGGCTCCCCTCCGGCGAACTGGACGGCGGTGCATTTGATGGGTTTCTCGGACCTGAGCGCCACGAGCATGTTGTGGACCTCCTCGTAGGTGGGCTCGTAGACGTACCCCGCGTCGTTCGCGTTGGCGAAGCAGATGGGGCAGTTCATGTTGCACCTGTTGGTCAGGTCCAGGTTGGCGATTGCCGAGCAGGAGAGCATGTCGATCCTCTGGCCGTCGATCACGATGTGGACGGTGTCGTCGGGGCTGTCCCCGATGGTGCGGTCCATGGCGTTGTGGAGGCCGACTCCGTCGTAGGCGTACTTCTCGGCCTTGAGGTAGAGGTCGACGTCAGACCAATAGACATCCGAGAAGTAGCCGTGCTCCTGGCAGGTCTTCTCCATGTACACCTTGCCATCCTTGGCGAAGATGTTAGCCTCAACGATCCTGCCGCACTCGGGGCAGATCGAGTTGGTCTTCTTGGGAAGGCCCTTCTTGATGGCGTAGTTAGTCGCTGTTATGGTCATGGTACTGGGCGTTGCAAAGTGCTCCAGATATAAAAACAAGAAGGGGGACCCCTTCCTGATGCGCTAACGCGCCAGTGCGCGGGCGCGCACCATCATGCGCGTGTGCCAGACTCCGGACACTCCCGAGACCGGGGGGATGGGCAGGCAGATGATACTATTCCGGACGTCTGGCACATCGATCCGACAGGTTACTCGCACGTCGTCCCCGACGTGAAAAGACGTTGACCCCTCGCCGCGGGAACGGCCCATCTCTATATATGCGGACATTCGGATGTCCACCAGGTGGTTCTCTGAGCAACACGAAGATAGCAGTGGCGGCCGTCGTCTGCGTGGCCGTCGTGGTCGTCGCCGTGGTCATAGCGACGAACATGTTGGACAATGATAATGACACGGAATCCATCGACGTCGTCTACCAGGGTAACGGAGGTAGCAATGATGGGAGCACGGTCTACCATATGTCCTCCGAGACAGTGTTTGGGAACATGTTCATCAACGAAGGGATGGTGTTCACGGGATGGAACACAGCCGCCGACGGTAGCGGCACCTCGTACTCCCCCGGGGACACGATATCTCCCGCTGGCGGCCAGATCACTCTGTACGCCCAGTGGGCGTATGCGTTATCCGTCACATGGGAAACCGACGAGAGCAATGGCGCACACGTATCCGATTTGACACTGTACATCATAGGCGACGACACGACTACAGTGATTGACCCCTGGAATGACAACGCCCTCCCAATCAACGGACACGCCGGCATCGCAGCCGAAGCCCCAGAAGGGACCGAATGGACCTACGATCAGGATACCAACACATTCACCGGTGTGAACGGGAGCACGACATACACCTTGACCATAGAACTGACAGGGGTCGACTACACGGAGGGGAGCGTCGATGTTGCTTTGTACTACTTCGAATACACTGGACCCGTCCACGCCACCATAACCATACATGCGAGTCCAACCGCCTGAACCTGTCGAAACCGAGACGGACGGTGTCCGACCGTCTCCCACTTCCCTTCTCCTACGGGTCG
>CAYZSQ010000016.1:0-16700 GCA_964479785.1 uncultured Methanomassiliicoccales archaeon | reverse complement strand
GTATGTCAGTTCGGCTCAAATTAACACTCCCCGACCCTGCTATCGTATCCTGGGAGGGGTACTTAATGGTAATCCTACCCCTTATGAATTAATAAAATAAAGGCCGGTAGACGGAATTGTACATCGGAGGACGTCATCCGACCGGATGGAACTCGCGGACGGTTATGTCCGTCTCATCCAAGAGGTTCTTGGAGAGATCGTCTATGTAGCCTTCGTCGTACACGATCTCGCCTATGCCGGCGTTGATCAGGATCTTGGCGCACATGGAGCAGGGGAAGGTGGTGGTGTAGATTGTGGCACCGTTGACGCTCACCCCGAAGTACGCCGCCTGGGTGACGGCGTTCTGCTCGGCATGCACGCCGCGGCACAGCTCGTGCCTTGTGCCAGACGGTATGTTCATCTGCACCCTGATGCATCCCAGCTCCTCGCAGTGGCGGGTACCCCGGGGGGATCCGTTGTACCCTGTGGAGAGGACCCTCTTGTCCTTGACTATGACCGCCCCGACCTTCCTCCTGAGACATGTGGAACGCGTGGAGACAAGCCTGGCCATCTCCATGAAGTACTCGTCGGTGCTGGGTCTTTCCATGTCCCTCTGATTGGCGACGCATTATATCTAAATGCGCACGCATGGAGGGCATAGAAAATGACTTTAAGTACATCAAAAATTCCCGACCCGTGAAGAAATCGGACAGGGACCTTATCCTCTCCATAGGGATTGCCGCATTGATAATGGTGGGCGGATACTGCGCCCTGGTCCTATACACGGGATTCACCTCCCCCTTCAGCGTGGTTATGTCCCAGAGCATGCAGCACTCCGAGACCCAGTCGGAGATAGGCATCATCGACACAGGGGATGTCGTCATCGTCAAGGACCCGTCCACCGTCACGATATACAGCTACGTGGAGGGCACCCAGAACGGTTACACTTCCTTCGGTGATTATGGGTCCGTCATAATCTACGACCGCGGAAGTTCGCAGAATCCCGTGATCCATCGCGCCATAGTGTGGTTGGAATACAACGCCGACACCAACACATGGAGCGCACCGAGTCTTGAGAACTACTCCGGCACATGGTATTGGCTCTTTACCGAGGATTCATCTGATAGACAAAAGACATGGTACAATATGCAGGGAATTCTCGTTTTCGAAGACATCACGCAATCCGGGAAGACTGTGTCGATCAATCTGAACACCCTGTATCCGACCAGCGGATACCTGACGATGGGTGACAACGTATCCAACAACTATTTCGACCAGGCTACATCCATCGTCGATCATCTGATCTCCATGGATGACATCGTCTCCGTCCCCATAGTGGAGATTCCCTGGCTCGGGATAATCAAGATCCTCGCCAACGGTGGGAACAACCTTCAATACGTCACCAACAGCCTGCCATCGCTGATAATGTCCTTCATCACGATATTCGCATTATTACTGTTCATCGACGGCATCGCCCTGTACAGGAATGAGAAGGGGATCAGATACAAACTCGATCAAGTGAGGAGATACAGCCGCTGAGCCCCCCACCCCTCCATTTCCACTGGAACTCGAAAATGGATATGGGTGACTCCGGATGCTCATATCAGAGTGGTCTGCTTCCGGAACTTCCCGGAGAAATCGGTGAAGATCTCATCGTTCTTGATCATCTCGATGATCTCCTTCGGAGTGATCAGCTCGATCTCCCTGGTGCGACCGGCTCTGCCGAAGGACTTGATCCTGGCATGGATTATGCCTAGCATATCGAGTTCCGATATCAGACCGCCGACCCTTCTCTGGGATAGGACGGACTGCCCTATGTCCTCACAGATGAACCTGTAGGTGCTGTAGACATCGCCGGTGGTCATGGTCGTCATACCGTTCTCGGTGTTCCTGATGACGCTCAAGAGGACGATCTTCGACTGGATGGTAAGAGTCTTGACAACTTCTGACACAGCATCGAGCTCGAGCTTGTTCTTCGCATATCTCACATGGGCCCCGGTGATCTTTTGGTCACCGTTCCTCTCGGCGGAATCGGCGGCCATCCTGAGGAGATCCAACGCCCTTCTCGCATCCCCCATCTCCTGAGCGGAGAGGGCCGCGCAGTAAGGGATGACGTCATCATCGAGGACACCTGCGTCGAACGCCTCGACCGCCCTCGCATAGAGGATGTCCTGGAGCTGTTGGACGTTGTATGGTGGGAAGACGATCTTCTCCTCTCCGAGTCTGCTCTTGACCCTCTGTCCGAGAAGTTCCGTGAAGTTCGCATTGTTGGTGATTCCGACGATCGACACCTTCGAGAAATGAAGGATCTCATTGATGGTCGTGAGGAAATAGAAGATGTCGTCACCGTTCTTCTGGAAGCATCTGTCTATCTCATCGAGAACGACGATGAACACCTTGTCCTCACTGTCGATATATTCGGTGAGTTCGGCAAGGACCTTGTCCAGACTCCATCCGGTGAATGGGATCCTCTTATCGGGATCGGTGATGATTTGATTCGAGATGTTGTACAGTATCCCGTAGGTCGTATCGACGACCTCGCAGTTGACATAGATGAACATGCAGTTCTCTTGTTGCCTGTCCGCCTTCTTCAGCTCCTTTCCGACGAAGTTCATGACCGCGGTCTTCCCTGTGCCGGTCTTGCCGAATATCAGGATGTTCGACGGTTTGTCCTTGTTGAGCGCCGGGGCGATGATCTCGACGATCTCGTTGATTTTGTCGGATCTGTGCGGCAGATTCTCCGGGATGTAAGTGGATTGGAGGATCTTCTTGTTCTTCACGATACTGTTTCTTTTTTTGATGTACTGTGTGAAGATGTTGGGTTCCGTCATCGCCTCTCCTCTTGCACTCGAAACTACCGGTTCGTGATTTTCTTTCCACTGTAGTCGGAGATTCATTCTTAATGATTTGGAGAGTTGGATTGGTGACCTGATGTTCTATGTGTTTCGAAATCACTCGGACGGTCCTTGTTCCAACAACCAATCTATGATGTTCTTGTGGATCAATCCCTTCTCCAACGGTCTCACGAACTTGTCCAAGGATAGCACCGTTTTCGGATAGTTGTCTCCTGTTGACAGAAGAGATCTGATCTCCCTCTCGTACACATGATCCGGAAGCATGGTCTGAGTGACTTGGAAGTATTCCACATTCCCGTTCCTGATAGCGGTGAAATCCACTTCCCGATCCCTGTATGACCCTATGGTGACCCTATATCCTCTTCTCAACAGTTCGAGGTAGACGATGTTCTCCAATTGCCTGCTCATGTCATTTCCGGCAGCCAGGCCGAGAGCAGCATTTCTGATGCCTGTGTCTGACACATAGTATTTCTCTCTGGTCTTCAGAAGTCTTTTCCCGCGAATGTCGAAGCGATACACCTTGTAGATCAGAAACGCATCCTCCATCGCTTCGAGATATTTTCTGACGGTCACCGGACTGATGTTCACTTCCTTGGCGATCGAGGCACTGCTCGTGGTATTGCCTATATTGGACATGATGAACCTGACGACATTCTCGAATGTCACCTGATCACGTACTCCGATACGGGATTGGATATCCTTTCTGACCACGGTGTTGTATATTCCCTGAAGAATGTCCGCATTGTACTGTTCGTCCCTTCCTGGTTCGATCACAGGCATGGATCCCGACCAAATGTACTGGCTCAAACGAACCTCTTTGTCCTCCCTGTCCGTTGGAGGATTGAGCTCTAAGAATTCTGCGAACGATAGGGGAAGCATGTTGATCTCCACATAACGTCCGGACAGATAGGTGGACAGATCGGATGACAGCATATAGGCATTGGATCCCGTGATGTAGATGTCGGCATCGGCATCGACCATCAGTGAATTCACGGATCTCTCCCATCCTTCCACTCTCTGAATTTCATCCAGGAACACATACGTACGGTCCTTTGGAGATATGCGTTCAAACAACCAGGCGTTGAGTGCCTTGAAGTCCGTGATGTTTTCGAACTTCCTGTCCTCCATGTTGGCATAAATGATGCGTTCATCTTCCACACCGGATTCTCTGAGCAGGTCCATGTACTGCATCATCAACGTGGATTTTCCACATCTGCGGATTCCTGTGACGATTTTCACCACGTTGGTATCATCCCTGCCTTGGACCAGTCTGTCCAGATATCCTTTGCGAAGGACCATCCTAGGCTGCATGTGAATGCATCGATCGGGATATACTTGTATATTTTGTTATTTAACTGACAGAACTTGCAAATTCTGCAAGTTTTGTTAATTAAATGATTGTTTTTACATCGACAGAATCCTTTGTAACATATGGATTTTCGAGTTCGAAATATGCCGTCAGATTCGATTTCCTCGTTATCTTTTATATCTCATTGCGGTTACACATTCAATTCAACAGGAGTGTCACTCAATGAAAGGTTGGTTGGTCATAGGGGCCTGTGTTCTCGGAATCCTTGCGTTCATCGGACTTCTCGTGGTTCTCGGAAGCTGATCAAAACACGGCATATCCTTTTGCCGTTTCCAGTGGAAATGGAGGGGTGGGGGGCTCTTCAATGAAACCCCACCCCTATCTTTAATAATCATATGTTCCGGAACCCCGTTCCATGGCCGGAACGAGAAGATATGTTGTACTCGGAATGTCCGTGATAATGATCATCGCGGTGTTCTCCCTATTCTCGGAAGGGGATTCGGATTCCTACGATCACACAGGCATCGTCATCGAGGTACAGAAGTCCACCAATGGCTACGTCTTCAGGATACTGACCTCCGACATGGAGGAGTTCAGATGCTTCTCCTACGATGAGCCGGTTGAACTGGGATACTATGCCATAGCAGGATCCTTCTCCGACGACGGCAACATATTCTTCGTGTCCCATCTGCGCAACCTTGACACAGATCCCTTCAGGTGAAACACGGATCTCCGACGTAACTCAGGATCGTGGTTCAACAGTTGTTTTATCCCGAATCTGTGATTGAGTACCGTCGATGTGTTCCCATGTTCGTGGCTGTGGACGATACGGATTCGGTGAAGGGCAACTGCACCACCTTCCTGGCGACCGAGATCATCAGGGAGTTCCGCGATCTGGACCTCATAGGGAATCCGAGGCTCGTCAGACTCAATCCGGCCACCCCCTGGAAGACCCGCGGCAACGGTGCGCTGGTCATGAGGTTCGGGAAGGGGGTCGGTCCGAGGAGGCTCATCGGCGAGATCGATGGCGAACGCATCCACTGCTACGATTCCTGCACATCCTTCGAACCCGATCCCGAGATGATGCGCGAACGCATAATCCCACACATTCTGGCACACCACGAGGACGATGCGAATCCGGGTCTCCTGATATCGAGGATGAAGCCCGCCCAGTCGCTCTATTGGGCCGGTGTGAGGACCATCATGGACCGCTCGGTCATCGACGACGAGATCTCCCGCATAGGAGGCGTGACGTACGCGATCGGGAACGGCCGCGGCCTGGTGGGCTGCACCTGCGGCATGGCCTGGAGGCCGCACGACAGCACCTATGAGCTCCTGTCCTACCGTCCGGAATCCAGATGGGGGACCGAGAGGGTGTACAAGCCCATGTCCATCAGGGATGTGGAGCACGGCTATCCCACCACGTTCAACAGCTGGGAGGACCGCTCCCAGAAGGTGGCGATGGTGCCGTCCACCCCCTGTCCGGTGATGTACGGCCTCAGGGGGGATGTGGAGTCGGACCTCATCGAGGCCTCCTCGAAGATAGTCGCCGAACCCATCGACAGATGGATGGTGTTCCTGACCAACCAGGGCACCGACGATCATATAATATCCAATCCCAGGGAGCTGGTCCCCAACAGGTCGTATCGTCTGACCGGGACCGTTGATTCCAGGGCGCGCCACATGGAGGGAGGGCATGTGTTCTTCGATCTCCTCACGGACTTCGGGACCGTGATCTGCGGGATATATGAACCTACCAAGGAATTCCGCCACCTGGCCGATTGGCTGTGCATAGGGGACAGGATGGAGGTCCTCGGGGAGCTGAGGGATCAGCCCCGCACGTTCAACGTGGAGAAGGTCCATGTCCTGGACACCGTGGAGGAGTACAGGAAGGTCTCCAACCCCGTCTGCCCCATATGCTCCCGCACCATGAAGTCCACCGGCAGCGGCAAGAAGTTCAAGTGCAAGAAGTGCGGCACCAAGTCCTACAGCCCGGTCATGCAGAAGGTCCGCAGGGAGGTCGTCCCGGGATGGTACGAGCCCCCGACGTCGGCCCGCAGGCATCTGTCCAAGCCGTTGAAGAGGATGGGGGAGGTCCAACCGGTAGAGTTCGTCAATGGTCGTAGTTTATAATCGACACACTTTTATATAAACCGCCAGTTGACAGCTCTAGAAGGGATTTCCCATGGATGAAGCAGTAATCATCAGCGCGGTAAGGACACCTATCGGAAAATACGGAAAGACGCTCGCGGGATTCAAGGCCCCCGAGCTCGGCGCCATGGTCGTCAAGGAGGCGGTCAGCAGGGCCGGGCTCCAGCCCACGGACATCGAGGAGTGCATCATGGGCAACGTCCTGGGAGCGGGACTCGGCCAGAACCCCGCCAGGCAGGCCGCCATCGGTGCGGGCCTCCCGGTGGAGATCGGCTCCTTCACCGTCAACGCCGTATGCGGATCCGGACTCAAGTCCGCGATGCTGGCGGCGGACGCCATCAAGGCCGGTGAGTACAACGTCCTCGTGGTCGGCGGTATGGAGAGCATGAGCAACGCGCCCTACATCCTGCCCGGGGCCAGGTTCGGATACACCATGGGCGACAAGACCGCGGTGGACTGCATGGTCCACGACGGACTCTGGGACATCTTCAACAATCAGCACATGGGCAACACCGGGGAGATCGTGGCCCAGAGGTTCAACGTCTCCAGGGAGGACGCCGACAGGCTCTCCGTCGAATCCCACCAGAAGGCCGCGGCGGCCATCAAGGCCGGCAAGTTCAAGGCCGAGATCATGCCCATCACCATCTCCAGCAAGAAGGGCGACATCGTCATGGAGAACGACGAGGGCGTCAGGGAGGACTCCTCCATGGAGTCCCTGGCCAAGCTGAAGCCCGCCTTCCAGAAGGAAGGCATCGTCACCGCCGGGAACTCCTCCCAGCTGAGCGACGGCGCATCCTCCCTCGTCATCACCTCCAGGAAGTGGGCCGAGGAGCACGGCATCAAGCCCATGGCATCCATCGTCGCCTACGGGGAGAGGGGGGTCAGGCCCGAGTACATCATGGAGGCGCCCATCCCCACCACCCAGCACGTTCTGAAGAAGGCCGGGATGACCATAGACGACATCGACCTCTTCGAGCACAACGAGGCCTTCGCCTCCGCGTCCTGCGCGGTGAAGAAGGAGCTCAACGTCCCCGACGAGAAGTTCAACGTCAACGGAGGGGCGGTGGCCCTGGGACACCCCATCGGATGCTCCGGCGCACGCGTGCTCACCACCCTGCTCTACGCCATGAAGGACAGGAACAAGGAGACCGGACTGGCCACCCTCTGCCTCGGAGGCGGCAACGCGGTCACCATGATCGTCCGCAACGAGTGATCCTCATCGAAACGTCTTCCCGAAACCCCTTCACGGCGATGCCCCAGGGCATTGCCAACCCTTATCACCGATTCGTTTCATTCCGTACCCATGAGGTCCCTGGAGGATGTTCTGGAACTCATAGAGGGTTCCTACGACGACATGGTGGAGACCATGATCGGGATGATCAGGTTCCCTGCGCTGGCCCCCTTCAACGGCGGGGACGGCGAGGGATCGAAGGCCGATTACCTCCAGGCGAAGCTCATGGGATTCGACACCGTCAGGAGGATAGACGTCCCGGATTCCCACGATCCCACGGTGATGCGCCCCAACATCCTCGCCAGGAAGGAGGGCGGGAGCAGGGGGACGGTGTGGGTCGTGGCGCACATGGACGTGGTCCCGGCCGGGGACCCTGCAAAATGGGACACCCCTCCCTTCGAACCGGTCTTCAGGGACGGCAGGGTCTACGGCAGGGGGACCGAGGACAACGGCCAGTCCATCATATCCTCGATGTTCGCGTCCAGGTTCCTGCTGGACCAGGAGCTGGAGGGCATGTCCATCGGCGTCGCCTACGTGGCGGACGAGGAGACCGGCAGCGAGATGGGCATACAGCGCCTCCTGGACATGGGGCTGTTCTCCGAGGACGACATCATCATGGTCCCGGACTGGGGCTCCCCCGGCGGAAGCGAGGTGGAGGTGGCCGAGAAGCACATGCTCTGGCTGAAGGTGGAGGTAGAGGGCAGGACCACCCACGGTTCCACCCCCGACCTGGGCATCAACGCCTACCGCGTCTCCACATACCTCCTGGCCGACATGATGGACAGGCTCCCGGAGCTCTTCCCGGAGGAGGACGCCATATTCTCCCCTCCGGGCTCCACCTTCGAGCCCACCAGGAGGCCGGCGACGGTGGATGGCGTGAACATCATCCCGGGCCACGACGAATTCTACATGGACATCAGGCTGATTCCGTCCCACGATCCCAGCGATGTGCTCGACAGGGCGAGGGAGATCGCCGCCGAGCATGAGGGGCGCACCGGCGCCAGGATCACGGTGTCGGCGGCGAAGATGGAGGTCAGCGGCAGGCCGTCCTCCCCGGACACCCTCGGGTTCAGGGCGCTGTGCCAGGCGGTCGAGAGCGTCACCGGCGGCGTTCCCACGGTGGTCGGGGTGGGGGGCAGCACCTGTGCAAATCTGTTCAGGAAGGCCGGCTTCGACGCCTACGTGTGGCAGTGCGGCGGCGGGACCCTACACGCGCCCAACGAGCACGTGGTGATGGACAACCTGATGGTGGACGCGAAGGTGTTCGCGACCCTGTATTACAATCTGTGCGTGAGAAAGGGTTGACCAAGGGGTTTCTCAGTCGTCGTTGAACATGCGGTCGATCATCCATTCCGTGTTGAACTTGATGATGTCCTCATATTCCTGACCGTTGCAGACGAAGGCGATGGGCCTGCCGATGGTGTGGGCGATGGACAGCGCGGCGCCTCCCTTGGCGTCGGTGTCGATCTTCGTCAGTATCACCGCGTCGATGCCTATGGCGGCCTCGAACACCTTGGCCTGCTCTATGGCATCGTTACCGGCGAGGGAGTCCCCCACGAACACCTTGAGGTCGGGCTTGGCGATCCTGACTATCTTCTTCATCTCCTCGATGAGGTTGTTGTTCGTCTGCATCCTGCCTGCGGTGTCGATGAGGACGACATCCTTGCGCTTGGCCCTGGCGTGCTCTATGGCGTCGAAGGCCACGGCCGAGGGGTCCGCGTCGTGGGCCTGCTTCACTATCTTGCATCCGAGCCTGTCGGCGTGGATGGTGAGCTGCTCGATGGCCCCTGCCCTGAACGTGTCGCAGGCGGCCATGACCACGGTCATGCCGTCGTTCTGGATGCGGTTGGCGATCTTCGCGATGGCGGTGGTCTTCCCGGTGCCGTTGATGCCGACGAACATGATGACCGTCGGTCTCTTCTGCTGGGCCAGCCATCCGTCGAAGTCGAACTCGTTGATCTTCAGGACGTCCCTGACGGCGTCCTTGACGGACATCTCCACCACCTGGTCCAGGGTGTAGGAGCGGTCGTACTTCCTGCCGACCAGGTTCTCGCGGACGCCCCTCTTGATCTCCTCGACCACGGGGTATGCGACGTCCGCCTCCAGGAGGATGAGCTCCAGCTCGTCGAGGATCTCGTCCAGGGGGTCCTCCTTGATCCTCTTCCCGGAGTCCGACACCACGGACGCGGATGGGACGTCGTCGCGGCGGGCCTTGCCCTCCTTCTTCTCCTGCTTCTTGAGCTTCAGGAGCTCCTTCCTGGAGAGCTTGGGCTCCTCCACGGGGGGCTCGGGAACGGATTCGGGCGCAGCAACCGGCGTCTCCGGGACGGCGGGCTCCGCAGCGACGGGTTCCGGTGATGGTGCGGGCCGGGGCTGTTCGGGTTCCTCTGGCTTGTAGACCTTCTTCTCGTCCAGATTCTTCTCGGCCTTGGAGAAGAGGCCCTTCATCTTGGATTTGAGGGACTCGAACACGCTCGTTCCCCCGTCACTGCAAGGGCGGCTGGTCCATCGAGGCCTGCTGCCTGGCGCCGTACTCCTGCTGGACGGCCGCGGTGATGCTGGCCAGGGCGTTCTGGGCCTCGTTGAGGGCCTCGACGGACTTCTTCAGGGCCTCGTTGATCTCGGCGCCGTTGGCGTCCATGTACTCCACGGAATCGGAGACGTCCTTCTCCACGGAGATGTTGGAGCCGATGCCCACGATGGCGGTCCTGTTGCCGGTGACCCTCACGGGTATGAATGTCGACGCTCCGACGGGGACGAGGATCTCATCCCCCTCCTTCGCGTCCTTGAAGGCCCTCAGGGCATCGGAGGCCATGGTGACCTCGTCAAGGGACACGCGGAGGACCTGGACCTGGCGGTTCAGCGCCTCGACCCTCTCCTTGTATGATTCCATCAAGGCGATGGCCTGACGGAGCTCGTTGTCTTCCACGTTCACTCACCGATCTGGTACTTGACGACGTTGTTGGTGACCTCGTCCCCGGAGATCTCAGCGACGTCGGCGATCTCGATCTCCCACCTCTTCAGCTTGTGCTTGCTGCCGATGGTGGAGAGGGCCTTCTCCCTAACCGCGGCCTCGTCCTCGGCCGCCATCTCGATGCAGAAGGGCTGTCTTTTCCTGGGGGCTGCGTAGTTACCTGTGACACGGAACGCTTTCATTTTGATTACCTGGAAGCAGGGATTCCCATCCCCTTAATAAAGGTTTAGGGAGGGCGCACGCGCATTTAGGACGAAGGGGCAGGAATGTGCCAGCATCGGAAAAGCTTCTTCTGGGCGGTGGCCTCGGACAGGTATCCGACGTCCGCCATCTTCCTGCCGACCAGGAACACGGCGGCGAACTCCGGGACCTCCGTCTCCCCCTCCAGGGACAGATGCTCCCCCAGCATGTCCAGCTCCGCGGGCTTCCTCATGGTGATCTTCACCGGGGCGTCGCCATACTCATCCGGCACCGCCATCTGGAGGGGATCGAAGTCGGTCAGCTCCTGACGGGTGACGGGGGTGACCCTGAGGCCGCTCTTTCCGTGCACCGACCCCGGCAGGCGGATGAGCCTCTTGATGTCGGCGGTCACGGGCTCGTCCACCTCTCCGGACAGGCGTGGGGCCATGTCCTCCTTCATGATCTTCACCAGGATGTTCTGGGTGGACTGGGACAGCATGGCCATGGTGTTCTTCTCGAACACCGCCCCCCTCGACTTCCTGAGCTCCTCCTGGGCCTTCAGCACCGTCTTCGAATCGCTGCCCTTGATGCTCGGGTACTCCCTCTTGATGGCCTTCACATCGGTGTCGCAGATGTCGTTGACCACGTCCATCAGCCCGTTCCTCATCCTGAGCTTCCACCCTCCGGAGTCGGGGGGCGGGACCAGGCGGTCCTTGGCCACATTGGTCCTCACCCCCGATCCGGTGACCACCTTGGACGTGGCCACCCTGTTGTAGGGGAAGACCCAGTCGATGTTCAGGCCGGTGCCTGTTATGTAATCGACCAGCTCCCTCCTCTCATGGGTGCCCAGCCCCATGACGTCGGGGGTGCGGACGTGGGCGTGGTACCCCCTGCCGCCGGAGAAGGTGATGTGCACCTGGTCCTCCGAGAACCCCAGGTCGCCCAGCAGGAAGGAGTCCACCAGGTTGACCATCTCCCTGCGGATCTGCAGGAGCATCTCGGCATAGGTCATCTGCGCCGCCCCCTCCAGGTGGTCCGCGTCCAGGTCGAAGATCAGCTCCGCGCCGAGCCACTCCTTCTCATCCATGGTCGGGGCGTCCGGCCTCCTGTAGTAGGAGGTGGAGTAGTAGCTGTGGGACGGGACCTGGCCCAGCATGAACCTGTGGAGCTCCTCCGGCCTTGCGAAGGACATGTGCCTCTGGACGTACGACCTGTCGAAGAACATGAAGCCGAACTCCCTGCGGGTGAACCTGTCCGGGAGGATCGGCGTGTTGACGCGGTAGTACTTCCTGAACTCCTTCAGGAGGAAGCGGGCGTTGGAATCCATGCGTACCGATGATGGGCCGGCGCGTATTTCGTTCCTTTGATGGCGCGTCGATCACGGGTCGCGCACCGGCCCTCGTCCAGCATCCATGCCAGGTGCAGCGGTGGGCCTTCGCGGTCGCCAGTCCGCTGTGGTGGCCCGCTTCGTGGATCGTCCAGGGACCCTATGGCGGCGGATTTCGGGCCGTCCGACGCGATAACATATTTCAAACCTCACGGGATTCTGTGGATCGATGCCCGTCGATCCGAGCCCGCCACAGGTTGCTGACGGCTCAGGTGGAACGGCGGCCGTCTCCGTGCTCTGCGGAAGGATGATGCGATGAGTCTCGATCTCGACTACCTGCTGGCTCTCCAGAACTTCAGGGTCTCCACCGGCGACCTGTTCACCCCCCTCATGGAGTGGGTGTCCGACCTCGCAATTAGCTTCTGGCCCCTGGCCGCACTGTGCCTGGTGTACTGGGTGGTGAGCAAGCGGATCGGGACGTCGCTGTTCTTCGCGTACAACGCGTCGTATCTCATCAACGGCTTCCTCAAGCTCACCGCCTGCGTCTACCGTCCCTGGATCAGGGACGCGGCAATCATACCGGCCGGCGACGCCATCACGACGGCCACGGGATACTCGTTCCCGAGCGGTCACGCCACCATCGCCACGGCGATCTACGGCGGAGGCGCCGTACAGCTGTGGAAGAGGAGGGGGCTACGCATAGCGGCGGTCGCCCTGATCGCGCTGCTGCTGGTCACCATGTTCTCGCGCAACTACCTCGGGGTGCACACGCCCCAGGACGTCATCGTCGGATTCGGCGTGACGCTCGCCGTGGTCCTCGTCGCCCCGCGGGTGATGGCCTGGGCGGAGGAGCCGGTGAGGAACCGCGACCTCAAGTTCGTCGCCGGGGGCGTCATCCTGGTGGCCCTGCTCCTCGTGTACATCACCGTCAAGCCGTATCCGCTGGACTACGTGGACGGGGTGCTCCTGGTGGACCCGGAGGACATGATGCCCGACACGTTCTTCGCCGCCGGCGGGATGCTAGGGTTCCTGATCGGTTGGCTCGTGGAGCGCCGCCTGATCGGGTTCAAGACCGGTGGCGACTGGAAGCGCGCGACGGTCATCGCGGTCATCGCCCTGATCCCGCTGTACCTCATCAACGAGTACTTCCTGGACGTGGTCGATGGCGCCATGGGCCTCTCCGCGGCCAAGTTCTCCCTGAGCTTCCTGGAGATCATCTACATATTCGTCGTCGTGCCGGCCGCCCTCAAGAGGCTGAACCCGCAGAAGGACTGACGGGATGTCGCCGGGCATCCGCCGAAATCCGCGGACGGTGTCCCTCATAACGTCAAATATCGGGACGGTCTAACCGACCTCATGGCGGAGAAGGTCCCGGTCTACGACAACCATGTCCATCTCAGCCCATCGGGCCGCAACGTGGACGCCCTGAGGGAGTTCCAGGCGGCCGGGGGCACCGGGCTGACCCTGGTGACGCTCCCGTACCGGGAGGTGCCCATCGCCTGCGGGGAGGACTTCGCCAGGTCCTACCAGGTGACGTACGGTCTCGCGGAGAGGGCGAGGGAGGCCACCGACCTGGAGATCAACGTCGCCGTCGGACCGTATCCGGTGCTGATCCTGCACCTCGCCGAGGCCCTCGGCATCGAGAGGGCGGAGGAGGTCATGCTCCAGGGCATGGAGGCTGCCGGGAGGGACGTCGCGGAGGGAAGGGCCGTGGCCATCGGCGAGATAGGCAGGCCCCACTTCCCGGTGGACACGGAGGTCCGGGAGGCGTCCGACAGGGTGCTCCTGAGGGGCATGGAGCTGGCCCGGGACAACGACTGCCCGGTCATCATCCACAGCGAATCGGAGCCTGACACGGACGGGTCCCTGGCGCGCCTCGCCGACGAGGCCGGGCTGGACCGCGGGCTGGTCATCAAGCACTCCTCCCCTCCATGGGTGACGGAGGAGGAGACCCACGGCGTCATGCCGTCGATCCCCGCCTCCAAGGCCAACATGAGGGAGGCCCTCTCCAAGGGCACCGACAGGTTCATGATGGAGACCGACTACATCGACGACCCGGCCAGGCCCGGGGCGATCATGTCCGTCACCACCGTCCCGAAGAGGGTCAGGGCATGGCTGGCCAACGGCGAGGTGCCCGTTGAGAGCATCCACAGGATCTGCGGGGACATCCCCGATTCGATGTACAAGAGGTGAGTTTCCATGGAAGTCACGATCACTTGCGTTTACGACGAGGGTTCCCTCGAGAACACGCCGCTCATCGGCGCGAAGGGATTCTCCCAGCTCATCGACGCCGGGGGGAGGAGGGTGCTGGTGGACACCGGTCTCAAGGACAGGTACCTGAAGCACAACATCGAGAACCTGGAGATCGACCCGTCCACGATCGAGGCCGTGGTCATAACCCAGGCCCACCCGGACAACTGCCGGGCGCTCGATGCATTCCTGGACATGAGGGAGGCACCCGTGAGGGTCTACGCCCCCGAGGGCCTCTATGACGGGAAGAGGGGCTTGTTCGTCGGCCATGTGGGGCTGTCGGAGGAGAACCGCCCGAAGGCGCTCCTGGACCATTCCGATGGCTGGATCGAGGTGGTGCCCGGGGTGACCGTCACCCCGTACGTGGACAGCGGCGAGGGCAGGGAGAGGTTCGTGGTCACCCAGGGCAAGAGGCTCACGGTCGTCAGCGGCCGGGGGATATCCGGACCGGCGCCGGCGATCGACCTGGTCCGCCAGAGGTTCGGCACCCGCCCGGACACCTTCCTCGGGGCGGTGCTCCTGGAGAAGGCCAAGAAGCCGGTGGCCAAGGCCTATGCGGACGTGTTCACCGACAGCGGCGTGGGGAGAATCATATTGAATCACTGCACCGGCAGGGACGGCATGACGAACCTCAGGGTCCATCTGGGATTGCACGGCGTGGAGGAGTTCTACGTCGGGATGAGATACAACGGGCGATCGTCGAAACATCCAATCGAATCTTTATATAGGGGTCCGACGAACTCCCTTAGCGATAGATATGTACTGGCGTATCAGAACCGCCGCCATGTTCGCGGCGATGACCGCACTGCTCGTGGTGATAGGTACACTGGTGGGCGGGTATTTCGGCTACTGGCTCTACGGTCTCGTGGCGATGCTGGTAGTCTCCGTGCTGTTCAACGCCTTCTCCTATTTCTTCTCCAAGAAGCTCGCGCTGAGTTCCAACAAGGTCCGTCTGGTGACCAGGGAGGAAGAGCCCAGGCTCTACTACATCGTCGAGAACCTGGCCATGAAGGCCGGGCTCCCGATGCCCGAGGTGGGCGTCTCCGAGATGCCCATGCCCAACGCCTTCGCCACCGGCAGGAACCCCAAGAACGCCGCCGTGGTGGCCACCAGGCAGCTGCTCAACCTGCTCAGCGACGAAGAGCTGGAGGGCGTCATGGCCCACGAGCTCTCCCACGTCAAGAACAGGGACATCCTGGTGATGTCCGTGGCCTCCACCATGGCCTCCCTGGTCGCCTACGTCACCAGGATGGCGGTGTGGGCCGCCCTGCTCAACGGCAGGGACAACGGGGCGAACCTGCTCATCGCGCTCGTCGCCGACATCACCCTGCCGATCGCCGCCATGCTCATCCAGCTGGGGGTGTCCAGGAACAGGGAGTACCTGGCGGACGAGTCCGGTGCCAGGCTCACCGGGAAGCCCATGGCCCTGGCCAGCGCCCTCACCAGGATCGAGTCCGGGTGCTCGGCAAGGTCCAACACCTACGACAACCCCTCCACGGCGAACATGTGGATCTCCAACCCCTTCGGGCAGAAGAAGGAGCGCAAGCTGGTCAACATCTTCCGCACCCATCCCAGCACCGCCGACAGGATCGCCAGGCTCAAGAAGCTGGACGAGGAGATCAACGGCTTCAGCCACTACTGATGACAGGGGCCCACGGCCCCTCCTATCATCGGACGGCCCCGATATATCGGGACCTATCGTTGATTTGTAAATCAACTTTATATACCAATTATCCAAGTGCCAAAATCCGGCTTATATGCCAGGAGTGATCACGTGCAGAACGTTGTGATTTCGAAGTTCGATGTGGAGAGCGAGGCCTATCAGGCCTTCTCTATGCTGAAGGCCGACCCCGTGTCGGCGAGCTGCAGGATCTCGCAGGTGACCCTGGTGAGGAGGGAGGGCGGCGAATACAGGACGGTGGACGCCTTCAACGACGGACGCTACTCCGACGACACATGGGCCGGAGGGTTCCTCGGGATGCTGATCGGCATCCTGGGAGGGCCGCTGGGCGTGCTGCTGGGCGGAGGGATCGGATTCCTGGCGGGGTCCGCGAAGGACGGAAGGGACGCGAAGAAGGACATGTCCCTGCTGGAGTGCGTCATCGCCGACGTGGGGGAGGACTGCACCTTCCTGGCGGTGTTCGCGGAGGAGACCGAGCCCGCCATGCTGAACTCCAAGCTCTCCAGGTTCTCTCAGACCACCACCCGCTATGACGCGGCGGAGCTGATGGCGGAGCTCCAGGAGGCGAAGGACCTGGAGAGGGAGATGACCAGGAAGGCCAAGGCCGAGCTCAGGGACAGGAAGAAGGCCGAGCGCAAGGCCAGGGTGGAGGCGAACCGCGGCAGGTTCAGGAACAATAAGGTCTGAGGGCGGGAGGCCGCCCCCGGCTCACTTGACGGGCTCCCACTTGGCGAGCTCGTTGACCTTGGAGAGCGTGGACCCC
>CAYZSQ010000015.1:7492-16833 GCA_964479785.1 uncultured Methanomassiliicoccales archaeon | reverse complement strand
ATGATATAATCGATCTGCGATACCTTCGCATGGACAGGAAGATCATGGAGGACATGAGGCGGTGGAAGTCCGACCCCCGCCACAGGGCCCTCCTCGTCCTCGGAGGGCGCCAGATCGGGAAGACCTACTCCGTCAGGAGGTTCGCCGAGGAGGAGTACGAGTCGTACCTGTACATCGACCTGGAGGAGGACGGCAGGGTGTGCGAGGTCTTCCGGCGTGACGACCTGTCCGCCGACGAGATCATCGACCGCCTCCTCTTCGAATGCAGGACCGAACTGGTCCCGGGGAGGTCGGCCATCGTCATCGACGAGATACAGGCGTGCATGCCTGCCTACTCGGCGCTGCGCCAGCTGTCGGAGGACGGGAGGTACGACATCATGGCCACCGGGTCGCTGCTGGGCGTCAGGGTGGAGGAGCTCCAGCGCCGCAGCCCCATGGGGTACGTGGACTTCCTGGAGATGCACCCCATGGACTACGAGGAGTTCCTGTGGGCCATGGGGATCGGCCGCCGCCACACCGAGCATCTCAGGGAATGCATCCTGGAGCGGAAGGCCATCGACGGCTACATCTGCGAACGGACCAACGACCTGTTCAGACGCTACATGGTGGTCGGCGGCATGCCGGCGGCCGTCCGGGAGTACTCGGAGACCGGGGATTACGCCCGGGTCAGGCACATCCAGGAGGACATACTGAGGATCCTGGGCGAGGATGCCGAGAGATACTCCAAGGGGACGCAGAGGCTCAGGATCGCCGCCTGCCTGGAATCCGTCCCGGGGCAGCTGGCGAAGGAGGGGAGCAGGTTCGAGTACCAGGTGATAGAGAAGTCCAAGGGCGGCTCCAGAAGGTACTCCGCCGCACTGACGTGGCTCCAGCGGGCCGGGGTCACCATGCACTGCCACAACCTGAGACAGCCCGCCGCACCGCTGCTGGAGAACGTCAAGGACTCGTCCTTCAAGGTGTACATGTCGGACACCGGGCTGCTGACCGCGATGATGGAGCACGACGTTGCCGGGGAGATCGTCAACAGGGACCCCTACGCCAACGGAGGGGCGGTGATGGAGAACGCCGTGGCCTGCGCCCTGCGGTGCCTGGGGTATCCGCTCCTGTACTACAGCAAGGAGAACAGCACCCTCGAGGTGGACTTCATCGCCAGCATCAAGGGGGAGGTCGCGGCGATCGAGGTGAAGTCCGGCAGGAACAGGCGCGCCAAATCCCTGCGCACGCTGTTCGCGAGCCGCACGGTCAGGAGGGCGATCAGGGTCTCGGACGGGAACGTCCACACGGACGACAACGGCATCGAGTGCTACCCTCTGTTCGGACCCTGCTTCCTCCCCAGGGCGGACGATGTCGCCATCGCCGGGATGGAGCCGCTGGAGGACCTGGTCGGAGCCTTCGACAGGGCCGCCGGGGACCGCCCCGGTTGACGCTCGCCATCGGCGCAGATGGGGCAGGAGCCTGGGGACTATCCTGTCCATCGCCTCCTCCAGGACGCTCCGGCAGGAGCACATGACCAGCAGCCTCTCGTCCCTCACCAGGTCCCTGTCGTACACCGCGCCGGCGGCCTCCGCCAGGTGCATGCCGGGCATGTAGTCCCATATCTTGTTGACGAACCGGACGTGGACGTCCACCCTGCCGCAGGCCAGGTAGCTGAAGTCCACGCAGGACGCCCCCAGCATCTTGAACCTGGCCACCTCGCCGCGGCACTCCGTCAGCAGGGCGGCCTGGGCCCTCCTGTAGGCCTCCGACCTCCTGCTGTAGTCCCCGGCGGCCAGGATGCACCGCCCGAGGGGCCTGGGGTCCGCCGTGCGCACGGGGACGCCGTTCAGGTACGCCCCCTCGTCGGTGGCGGTGAACATCTCCGAGGACTCCGGCAGGTAAATTGCGGTGGCCCTGGGGACCCCGCGCTCCATGAAGGTGCCCTGGATCCCGTACAGGGGGATGCGGCGGGAGTAGTTCATCGTCCCGTCTATCGGGTCGAACACCCACGTCCTCTCCCCGATGTCGTTGTCCGGGTTGGTCTCCTCCGACACGATGGCGTCGTCGGGGAAATGCTCCCGGATGCAATCGATGATGGACAGCTCCGCCGCCCTGTCCGGGCCGGTGACCACGTCGTAGATCCCGGTGTCGGTGGGCTTCTCGGACGCCGACCTGTCCCCAGTCAGTACCCCGTCGGCGGCCCTCCTGAAGGCCTCGGTGAGTACGTCCAGCTCCCTCATGCTATCAGTACCTGTTGTCGAAGATCCTGTTGGTCTTCTTCTCGCTCCTGGGCAGGTACCCCAGGTTCACCGCCTTCGGGATCACGGTGACGTTCATCCTGGACTTGATCTTATGGACCAGCTCCCTCTCCAGGGCCTCCCTGGACCCCTCCGGCCGGTCGGTCTCGAAGTACACCGTGACCTCGTCCCTGCCCATCAGATGGTCGATCATCACCTGGTACTCGCTGGTGGCCCCGTCGATGGTGGCCAGCACCTCGTCGAACTGGGCGGGGAACATGTTGACCCCCTTGACCTTGATCATGTCGTCGGTGCGCCCGACGATGATGTCTATCCTGGGGAACCTGGACCCGCAGGGGCACTCCCCGGGGACGATCCTGGTGAGGTCGTGGGTGCGGTACCTTATGAGCGGCGCCCCCTCCTTCCTCAGCGTGGTGATGACCAGCTCCCCCACGGTGCCGTCGGGGAGGGTCTCGCCGGTGGCCGGGTCGACGATCTCGAAGTACACATAGTCGTCCCACATGTGGATGCCGTTGCGGTAGTCGCAGCTGATCCCGATGCCCGGGCCGTAGATCTCCGTCAGGCCGTAGATGTCGTAGAACTCCACGCCCAGGTCGGCGGCGATCTCGTTGCGCATCTTCTCGCCCCAGCGCTCGGAACCGATGACCCCCTTCCTCAGGGCCAGCCTGTCCCTGATCCCCCGCCTCTTGACCTCCTCCGCCAGCAGCAGGGCGTAGGAGGACGTGGCGCAGAGCACCGTGGTCTGGAGGTCCTCCATCATGCGGAGCTGCTTCTCGGTGTTCCCCGGCCCCATGGGGACCGCCATGGCCCCCAGCCTCTCGCATCCCGCCTGGAACCCTATGCCGGCGGTCCACAGCCCGTAGCCCGGGGTGATCTGTATGCGGTCCCTCTCGGTGATGCCCGCCATGCGGTAGCACCTCTCGAACATCACCGCCCAGTCCTCCACGTCCTTCTTGGTGTAGGGGATCACCACCGGGGTGCCGGTGGTGCCCGAGGAGGAGTGGATCCTGACGATGTCCCTGTCGGGCACCGCCGCCAGCCCAAGGGGGTAGGCGTCCCTCAGGTCGTCCTTGTCGGTGAAGGGCAGCCTCTCGAAGTCCTCCTGCGTCTCTATGGCGGAGGTGTCGATGCCCTCGAACTTCCGGGCGTAGAACGGGCTGCGGTCCTTGATTGTGGACAGCAGGTCCCTGATGATCTCCCTCTGATACTCGTTCATCCTCATTGGACTCACATCCCCTCCAGGATCCCCTTGGCCTCCTGGCTTCCCCGGGCGGCGGCCTTGGACAGCCACTTCCGGGCGTTGTTGTCGCTGCGGACCATGCCCTCGCCGGACAGGGACATCTTCCCGAGCTCGCACATGGCGTCCTCGGAGCCCATCTCCGCAGCCTTGATCATGAACTTCGCGGCCTTGTCCGCGTTCCTCGGGACACCGTCCCCGGCCAGGTGGATCATCCCCAGCCTGTACCCCGCCTTGGCGTGGCCCTCCCCGAAGCATCTGGTGAGGCAGTCGACGGCCCTGTCGATGTCCCTGGGGACGCCCCTGCCCTCCTGGAGCATGACGCCCATCCTGTACATCCCCGCGACGCTGCCGGCCTCCGCCGCCCTCGAGTACCACTCGAAGGCCTTCTGCCAGTCCTGCTCCACGCCCTCCACGTCGGAGTACATGAAGCCCAGGTTGAACATCGCCCTGGCGTAGCCCAGCTCGGCGGACCTCCTGTACAGGTCCATGGCCTTCTCCAGGTCCAGCCTGAGGCCGGTGCCGTGGGCCCTCATGTAGCCCAGGTTGCAGATGGCCTCGGCGTTGCCCTGGTCCGCCGCCAGGCCGAACCACCTGGCGGCCTCCCTGCGGTCCTGGACGACGCCGTCCCCTTGGAAGAACAGGTATCCCATGGCCACCTGGGCGTCCGGATCCCCGGCCCTCGCCCTGTTCAGAACGTCCTCAAAGGACATCCCTGGGCCTCCCGTGGGTCCTGCGGACGTAGACCTCCGGACGGTCCACGTACTTGCCGAGATAGTAGAAGGCCGCCAGGAACCCGTTGTAGGCGGCGTCGGAGTAGAGCTTGATTATCTGGTCCTCGTCCTTGCCCAGGTTGCCGTTCTCGTAGGCCTGGGCCAGGTAGAACTGCGCATCCTCCGATCCGGCGGTGGCGGCCCTGGCCAGCAGTTGGAAGGCATGGTTGTCGTCCCTCTTCACGGCTATGCCCTGGTGGTACATCATGGCGATGGTGAACATGGCCTGGGGGCTCCCCAGCTCCGCGGCCCTCTGATAGTATTCGAGGGCGCCCTGCTCGTCCCCGGCCTCGAAGAACTCGTCGGCGCAGGCCAGGTCGATCTCCCTGGCCTCCATCTCCATCTGGGAGCGGGTCATCAGCAGGCTCCGGAGGCGGTCGTCGTAGCCCTGGGGCTCGTTGCCGTCCAGGGCGGACATCACCGACTCCCAGGACAGGATGCACTTCTCGTGCCCCATGTCGACGCCGTACTTGTACCACCTGGCGGCCTCCAGGAGGTCCCTCTCCAGCCCGTTCAGGCCGTACTCGTAGCTCATCCCTATGGTCAGGAACAGCTCCGCGTCCCCGGTGATGGCGGCGGAGGCGAACCAGGTCTCCGCCTCCGGGACGCTCCTCTCGCAGCCCTCCCCCCTGTAGAGATGGAGGCCGACGACGAACTTCGCCCTGGCGACCCCCTGCTGGGCCGCGCTCAGGCTCCACCTGAACCCCTGCTCGAGGTCCCTGGGGAGCGCCGCGCCCCTGACGTACTCTTGGCCCAGGGTGGCCTGGGCCTCCGCGTTCCCCAGCTCCGCGGACCTCTTCAGATGCCCCACGTACGCGGACATGTCCCGGGGGACCACCTCCCCCTCCATGTACATCCTGGCCAGCTCCCAGTGGGCCCTGGCGCACCCGGCGTCGGCGGCCCTCTTGTACCACCTGATGGCCAGCTGCATGTTCTGGTCCATCTCCTTGCCGGTCTGGTGGAAGTAGGCCACCGCCAGGCAGGCGTAGGGGTCGCCGGCGTTGGCGTCCCGCCTCAGTGTGTCCTTCATCTCGCCCTCTCCGTCTTGATCCTGTTCAGCAGCGCGATGGCGTCGGCGTCCCCCTGCTTGGCGGCCATGTTCAGGAACCTCTTGGCCCTGGGGATGTTCCTGGGGACGTGCTCGCCCTCGTAGTACAGCTTGCCCAGGTAGTACTGGGCCTCACCGTACCCGGTGTCCGCCGACTCGTTCAGAAGCCTGAGTCCCTCCTCCACGTCCCGGTCGCACCCGGTGCCGGAGACCCTCATCATGCCCAGGAACGCCTTGGCGGCGGGATGCCCCTGGTCGGCCGCCTGGTCGAACCACATGGCGGCCTGCTCCGGGTCCCTCTCCGTGCCCCTGCCCTCGTAGTAGATGCATCCGAGGCAGTACTGGGAGTTCACCTCGCCCATCTCGCCGGCGTCCCTGAAGTACCTGAGGGCCTCGGCGTCGTCCTGTTCGAAGTAGTATCCCGACCCGTACATGCACCCCAGTGCGTACTGGGCGTAGCCGTTGCACCGATCGGCGGCCACCTTGAACCACTTGGCCGCCCTGGCGTAGTCCTTCGGGACCAGCTGGCCCTCGAAGCACATGTTGGCGAAGTCCACCATGGCCTGCTGGTACTCGCCCTCGCAGGACCTCTCCAGCCACTTGGCCGCCATGGACGGGTCCCGGGGGACCCCCTGGCCGTAGGCGTACATCATGCCCAGCTGGTACTGGGCCTCGGCGTGGCCGTGCTCCGCCGCCCTGCCGAACATCCTGGCGGCCTCCCTCTCGTCGGAGTACTTGGTCCTGGGCATCATGTGTATGCACCCCAGCGCGAACTCCCCGTCGGGGTCGTCGGCGTCGGCGGCCCTCTGATACCATGCGATGGCGCTCTTCAGGTCGGGCTCGGTGTCGCACAGCCCCTCGTCGTACATCCTGCCCAGCCGGTACATGGCCTGGGCGGAGCCGTTGTCGGCGGCGGCCTTCAGCCACCTCACCGCCCTGTCCCGGTCCTTCCTCATCCCCTTGCCCATGAGGTACATGAACCCGACGGTGTTCTGTGCGTCCACGTCGTCGTTCTCGGCGCAGACCTCGTAGAACCTCACCGCCTCGGCGTGATCCTTCCTGACGCACTCTGCGCCCCTGTCGTAGAGCTCGAAGAGCCTCCTGCAGGCGTCGGTGTCCCTCTCCTCGCCCCTGAGCCTGAGCCTCATAAGCCTTTCCTGGACCTCCGGGTCGTTCCTCCCGATCTCCCCGGTCACGATGTCCGCCGGACGGCATCCCGAGGAGGCCGCCAGGGCCATGGTCTCGGCGGCGGTCCTGCGGTCCTCCGCGCCGCCGCGGCCGGTGTACAGGAAGAGAGCATGCAGGTACTGCGCGTCCGGGTCCCCCTCCGCGGCCCCGGCCTCCGCGGCCTCGGCGGCCCTGCGGATGTCGTACTCGGGTGTGGCGCAGTCCATGTACCTGCGGGACGGCGCGTAGGAGCCGCCCTCTATGCTCGTCGATTGGGACATGTCACACCCAACCGCGCACCTTTAGTTAATCGTATCGCGGACGGACGCGCGTGCATGCGAAGCTCCGGATACGGGCGCACGTCTGTGCCAGCGATCCCATCGGCCATCCGTGAGAGTAACCAGCGGCTCTGAAGGACCGCCCTCCCCGGGTCGGATCCCCTGGGATGCTATATGCCAGTCCGTCAGTTGAACATTATTGTACTTCAAGGTGCTCAAAACGGATACGATATTCGTGGCACACTCGGAACCGTTTTTAAATGGGTCAGCAATGGGGACGGCAAGGTGATTTGTCGTGACACCCGGGACGGAGAACATGGAGCCGATGGAATGGGCCAGGTTCGTCCTCCGCAACCGGGACGAGAAGGGCTACGCCGAGGCCTACGACATATTCATGCACAACTCCAAGCGCGGCGACCCGGATGCGGAGTACGGCCTGGGTCTCATGTACGCCCGTGGCCAGGGCGTATCCAAGGACTACGACGCCGCGGTCTCATGGTTCAGGAAGGCCCACGAGCACGGCCACAGGGGGGCCACCTACTTCCTCGGCAAGATGCACGCCACCGGCGTGGGGCTGGAGAGGGATCCCCAGAAGGCGGAGCTCATGTTCCTCAAATGCGCCGACGAGGACGTCCGCGCCCAGTACGAGATCGGGATGCTCAACTTCCAGGCCGACGAGTCGAGCAGGGACCTGGAGAAGGCCGCGAAATGGATGCTCAGGGCCGCCCGCAACGGCCACGTGGAGGCGCAGTTCGTCATCGGTCAGTTCTACAAGACCGGCGCCGGCGTCGAGAGGGACACCCGGGAGGCCGTGGGATGGCTCACCACCGCGGCCCTGAACCGGCACAAGGGGGCCCAGATCCTCCTGGGCAACATGTACCGCACCGGCGACGGCGTGGAGATGGACAGGGAGGAATCCGACCGCTGGTACGACATGGCCGACGGGAAGGCCCCCGTCCGCAGGGACTGAACCGGCTCGAAGGGCCCGCCCGTCCATTGTTTCTCTATGGATGGGGCCTGCACCCCCGAGGGGGTGCGAAGAGGAGGGGTCGCCCCCTCGTTTGGATCACTTGAGTCCCACGATGCTCCCGTCGTCCCTGAGGTCGATCCTCATGGCCGCGGGGACCTTGGGCAGCCCGGGCATCAGGGTCAGGGTGCCGCAGACGGGCACGACGAACCCCGCCCCGGAGGAGAGCTGCACCTCCCTGACGTGGAGGGTCCATCCCCTGGGAGCGCCCTTCCTCTTGGAGTCGTCGGTGAGGGAGGCCTGCGTCTTCGCGATGCACACCGGCAGGTTCCTGAACCCGTCGGCCTCGATCTGGGCGATGGCGTTCTCCGCGGCGAGGGTGTAGGTGACGGCCCCCGCGCCGTAGATCTTGGTGGCCACGGCCTCGATCTTATCCTTGATGGACGCCTCGTCGGAGTACAGGAACCTGAAGTCGGGCCTGTCGTTCTCCAGGGCGTCCAGCACGGCGTGGGCCAGGTCGATGGCCCCCTCCCCGCCCTTGATGAACGCGTCGGAGAAGGCGCACCTGACGCCGATCTTCCTGCAGTGCTCCATGACCAGGTCCATCTCCTCCTGGGAGTCGTGCTCGAAGTGGTTGATGGACACCACGATGGGGAGCCCGTAGGAGGACATGTTCTCGATGTGCTTGTCCAGGTTGCAGAGGCCGTACCTCAGGGTCTCGAGCGTGAGGGTCTCCGGCCTGTCCAGGTCCCCGCCGCCGTGGGTCATGAGCGCCCTGATCGAGGCCACCACCACCACGCAGTCCGGCCTGATCCCCGACTGCCTGCAGACGATGTCCATGAACTTCTCGCCGCCCAGGTCGGAGGCGAATCCGGCCTCGGTGATGACGTAGTCGCCCAGCTTCAGGGCCGCCCTGGTGGCGATGATGCTGTTGGCGCCGTGGGCGATGTTGGCGAATGGGAACCCGTGGACGAACACCGGCTCGCCCTCCAGGGTCTGGACCAGGTTGGGGTGGATGGCGTCCTTCAGCAGGACCATCATGGCCCCGACGCACTTCAGGTCCCCCACGGTCACCGGTTTGTCGTCGTATGTGTAGGCCACCACCATCCTCTCCAGCCTCCTCCTGAGGTCGGTCCTGTCCACGGACAGCGCCAGGATGGCGGAGATCTCGGAGGCGGAGGTGATCAGGAACCCGGCCTCGTGCGGAACTCCCCCGAGGATCCTGTCCCTTCCGAGTCCGGTGACGATGTTCCGGAGCTCGCGGGCGTTGATGTCCATGGCCTTCTTCAGCACGACCTTGGTGGGGTCGATGTTGTGGGGGTTGTCCCTGACCAGCTCGTTGTCCACGATGGCGGACAGCAGGTTGTGGGCCGCGGTGACGGCGTGGATGTCCCCGGTGAAGTGGAGGTCGATGTCCCACATGGGGTACACCTGCGAGTACCCTCCGCCGGTGGCGCCGCCCTTGATTCCGAAGGTGGGTCCGATGGAGGGCTCCCTGAGCGCTCCGACCACGTTCTTGCCGAGTTTGCCGAGACCCTGGATCAGACCGATGGTGGTGACCGTCTTGCCCTCCCCAGCGGGGGTGGGCGTGATGGCGGTGACGACGACCAGCTTCCCGTCCTCCCTGTCCTTCAGCC
>CAYZSQ010000015.1:0-7392 GCA_964479785.1 uncultured Methanomassiliicoccales archaeon | reverse complement strand
ACCTAACGATTTTTAGGGCCAGCTAACATTATATACTTTTTAGGGAATCCTCAATGCATGAATCCAGGTACTTACGTCTGTGCGGGGAGCATCAACCCCGTCACGCAGAACACCGTCGTCGCTATCGCGTCAGGCATCCCTATCTCCATGGCTAGGGTCGGTGACAAGGGTACCATCGTCAGCATCTCGGGCAAGGAAGAGGTCAAGAGATACCTGGCGAGTCTTGGGTTCACACCGGGCACACAGGTCAGGGCCGTCTGCGAGGCGAACGGGAACGTTATCCTGGACGTCAAGGGGTCGAAGATAGCCATCGACCGCAAGATGGCCTCCAAGATCCTGTTCTGCCCAGAGAGCTGATAGAATGAAGACGCTGAGAGATGCCGAGGTGGGCTCCACTGTCAGAGTGGTGAAGCTCCACGGAGAAGGGGCTCTCAAGAAGCACCTGATGGGCATGGGCATCACCAAGGGCTGCGAGATCTACATACGCAAGGTCGCGCCGCTGGGTGACCCGGTCGAGATCACCGTCAGGGGCTACGAGCTCAGTCTCAGGAAAGGTGATGCCGAGAGCATAGAGGTCGACTGATCTCTTGCGTCCGCGCCGGCCTGAATTCTAGGGCGCGGACTACGAAGGAGAGAATGTAACATGAGTTTGACTATAGCATTGGCCGGTAACCCCAACAGCGGGAAGACCACCATGTTCAACAAGCTGACTGGTGCCAACCAGCGTGTGGGGAACTGGCCGGGAGTCACCGTCGACAGGAAGACGGGTAGGATTCGCAAGACGGACTACGAGCTCGTAGACCTTCCCGGCATCTACTCCCTGTCCCCGTACTCCCCGGAGGAAATCGTCTCCAGGAACTTCCTGGTGAACGACAGGCCGGATGCGGTGATCAACATCGTGGACGCCACCAACCTGGAGAGGAACCTCTTCCTGACCCTCCAGATCCTGGACACGGGCATCCCGACGGTCATCGCACTCAACATGATGGACCAGGTCCGCAAGCTCGGCGACGAGATCGACGTGGACAGGCTCTCCAAGAACCTTGGCTGCAAGGTCGTGCCGGTCTCCGCCCTCAACAACGAGGGGATCGACGAGCTGGTGAAGGCGGTCGGAGAGGCCGCCGAGTCCAAGGCGGCCCCCGAGCCCCTGTACTTCGACGGGGACACCGAGGCCGCGATCTCCGCGGCCGCCGACGCCCTCAGGGGCAAGGTCCCGGACGAGACCCTCAGGTTCAACGCGGTGAAGCTGGTGGAGAAGGACGCCTCAGTCATGGGGCAGCACCCCGAGGCCGCCGAGGCCATCCAGGAGGCCATCGCCGCCCTCGAGGAGAAGAAGGACGACGACGCCGACTCCGTCATCGCCGACGGAAGGTACAACAGGATCACCGACATCGTCGGTGGCAGCATCAAGAAGGCCCCCAGGGACGACAGGGGGACGTTCTCGGACAGGGTCGACAGGATCGTCACCCACAGGATCTGGGGTCTCCCGATCTTCGTCGGGATCCTTGCGATCGTCTTCTTCGGGATCATCGGATACTCCAACGCAGAGGAGACGTTCTCCATCACGGGTATCGGTACATGGTGCACCGACTGGCTGAACGGATTCATCGAGGACCCCATCCAGTCTGGACTGGAGGAGTGGTGCGAGGCCGCTGGCATCAGCGAGGCCCTGACCGGCCTGCTCGTCGACGGTATCGTCGGCGGTGCCGGCGCCGTCATCGGATTCCTGCCCCAGATGCTCTTCCTGTTCTTCGTCCTGTGCATCCTCGAGGACATCGGGTACATGGCGAGGATCGCCTTCGTCATGGACCGCATCTTCAGGCACTTCGGGCTCTCCGGGAAGTCCCTCATCCCCATCCTCGTCGGAACCGGATGCGGCGTCCCCGGGATCATGGCCTCCCGTACCATCGAAAGCGAGAGGGACCGCAGGATCACCGCGATGACGGTCACGTTCATCCCCTGCGGTGCCAAGCTCCCCGTCATCAGCATGCTGGTCACAGCCGTCTTCGGCGGCAACTTCTTCGTCGCCGTCCTGTGCTACGTGATGGGAATAATCTGCGTCCTGGTCTCAGGCATCATCCTGAAGAAGTTCAGGAAGCTCTCCGGGACCGCCACGCCGTTCATCATGGAGCTCCCGCCCTATCACGTCCCCTCCGCGGTCAACCTGATCAAGGGGACCCTCGACAGGGGCTGGGCGTTCGTGAAGAAGGCCTGTACCATCATCGTCCTCGCCTCCATACTCATCTGGTTCCTCTCCAACTTCGACTGGAGCCTGACGTTCGTGGGCGAGGAAGGAATGGGCGATTCGATCCTCGCAAGCATAGCCCAGGTCGTCATGTACGTCTTCATGCCGCTGGGCTGGGGAGAGAACTGGGAGCTCACCGTCGGTGCTATCACCGGGCTCATCGCCAAGGAGCAGGTCGTGTCCACGTTCGAGATCCTACTCGGCGACGACCTCGACACCATCCTCGGCACCATGCTCAACACCGCCTCCGGCTGGTCGTTCCTTGCCTTCAACCTCATCTGCGCCCCCTGCTTCGCCGCCATCGGTGCCATGCGCAGGGAGCTCGGGACCTGGAGGCACACCGCCATGGCCGTCGCCTACCAGTGCATCCTGGCCTACGCCGTCGGTCTGATCCTGTACGGCTTCATCGGTATCGCCACAGGGGATGCATCGGTCCTCAGCGCGGTCGTCTCCGTGATAGTGGTGGCGATCTTCGTCTACATCCTGTGGGCCAAGGACCCGTTCCGCCAGCTCAACAGGATCGGCGAGAAGGAAGAGGTGGAATGATGGACATGAACCTCGTGATCGGTGCGGTCGTGGTCCTGATCATCGCGGCCGCCGCCGGATACCTGATATGGCAGCGCAGGTCGGGCAAGAGCAGCTGCGGCTGCAAGGACTGCGGTTGCTGCGGTGCCGGTAGGAAAGCCGAGGACGAGGGCGCCTGCGAGCACTGCGGGACGGAGAAAGACTGAAACCTTGAAGGGGGCATAGCCCCCTAAACCCCTAGGGCCCGGGCGACCGGGCCCCCAAACCCCATCTAATCAAAGGAGGATTCCGGAATGGACATGAACTTCGTCGTCGGAGGCGCGATCGCCCTCTTCGTCATAGCGGACGTCCTCTACCTCATCAGGCAGAGACGCAGGGGCATCAACAGCTGCGGTTGCACCGGATGCAACGGGAAGTGCGGCTGCGGCGGATGCGGCACCGTGACCATCGACACCGGCGATGAGAGGGACTGACCCGCGGCATCCGGACGCTAGCTTTTTCTAAACCGTCCGGATTCGGTGCTCCCATGAAGTACAGATGCCCGCTCTGCGGATACGTCTACGACGAGGATGAGGAGGGCGTGAAGTTCGCCGACCTCCCCGACGACTGGTGCTGCCCCGTGTGCGGCGAGCCCAAGTCGGAGTTCGTCCCCGTTGAATGATCATGTCCCGTCGATCCGGATGAGCTGCGTGTTCTGCCTGCGGCGGATGTCGTCCAACAGCTGCTGGGCGAGCCTGCTGCCGGCGGCCGCGGCCCGTCCGAAGAACTCGAAACCCCTTTCCTCATCCTTCTCCACGCCGAGACCCTCGAAGTACATCCTGCCCACCATGAACAGGGCGTCCCCGTCGCCGGACTCGGCCACTTCGCTGTAGAGTTCGAAGGCCCTGGACAGGTCCCTGTCCACGCCGTCGCCCTCGTAGTACATGGTGGCCAGGTTGAACATGGCCGGCCGGAACCCCAGGTCGGCGGCGGACGAGTACCAGTTGAAGGCCGCCTCGCGGCCCCCTTCGACGACGCCGTCCCTGCAGAGCACGGCCATCTTGAACATGGCCTCCGGCACCCCCCGGACCGCGGACATCCTGAACATCCTGACGGCCTCGTCCGCGTCCCTGTCGGTGCCTATGCCCTCGGAGCACATGTAGCCCACCTTGAACATCGACAGGGGGTCCCCGGCCTCGGCGGCCTTCCTGTACCAGTGGTACGCTTTCGCCGGGTCCTGCTGGGTCCCGTAGCCGTACATGTAGATCCCGCCGATCTCCGGGTAGGCCTCCGGCATCCCGGCCTCGGCGGCCCTCTCGAACCACATGAGGCACTGCCGGGGATCCTCCTCCACGCCCTCCACGCCTGAGTATGCCACCCCGAGCCTGTACATGGACGGGGGATGCCCCGCCTCGGCGGCGACGCGGTACAGCTCCAGGGCGCCCTCCAGGTCCCTCTCGGTGCCGTATCCGGCGGACTTCATCTCCGCCATCCCGAACACCCCGTTGGGGAACCCCTGGGCGGCGGCCTCCGAGAACAGCGAGTACGCCTGCCCCGGGTCGGTCTGGAACAGCTGGACGGCCCTCTCGCACAGCTCCATGGGATCGGTCATGCCGGGAGTGATGATGATGCGGATAATGAACGTTGCGAGACCGACCTCCAGTATTTGAATGATGACGTGCTTATCCGGACCATGAAGGGACCGCTCGTGACCGCCGCCCTGGTGCTGGCGACCATACTCATCGTTCTGTCTTTCCTAGTGGTCGCGTTCCCGGACCATGTGGCCGCCATCGGCGCCGCGGCGGCCGTGGTGTCGGCGGTCGTCATCATCGTCATGGTGGTCATGCTCCTCCGCATGAGGGGGACCTCCTGATGCCCGAGCCGGACGTCTGCGAGGTGTGCGAGGTCCACGCCGACACCGTGGAGCTGGCACGCAGGTTCATGCCGGACATGGGATCGGTGTCCCAGCTGGCGGACTTCTTCAAGATCTTCGGCGACCCCACCCGGGTCAGGATCCTTCTGGCACTGGACGTGGGGGAGATGTGCGTCTGCGACATCAGCGAGACCCTGGGGATGTCCATGTCCGCCGTGTCCCACCAGCTCCGCATGCTCAGGGACGCCCAGCTGGTGAGGTCCCGGAAGGTTGGCAGGTCGGTGTACTACTCCCTGTGCGACGACCACGTCAGGACCGTCCTCGAGACCGCCCTGGAGCACGTGGGCGAGAAGGAATGACCGCTACGGATTTCGTAACATGTGCTCCGATGCTTGACAAAGTTAAGGTGCCAGTTTAAATGGGATACGGATTTCGTAGACCGTTTTTCAGAAACGCATCAACTTTCATATATCAACAGTCCATTACGAATTTCGATGGGATATGAAGGTTGGGATAGACCTCGGAACAACGTACTCTGCAGTAGCAAGATATGACACAAACTCCAACAAACCGATCATGATCCCCAACGCCTTCGGCAAGGAGATCACACCTTCGGTCATCTGCTTCCTGGAGGACGGGGACATCCTCGTAGGGGAGGACGCCAAGGACATGCAGTCCAACGGCACCGGAGTGAACGCGGCCGCATTCAAGAGGAACATGGGCGACGGCTCCATCGCAGTGAGCTTCAACGGGAAGGACTACACCTCCGAGGACCTCAGCGCCATGCTCCTGAAGCACCTGATCGAGGACGCCGAGAAATCCACCGGCGAGAAGATCACCGAGGCGGTCATCACCGTGCCCGCCTACTTCAACGACTTCCAGAGGACCGCCACCATCCGCGCCGGCGAGTCCTGCGGCATCAAGGTGCCCAAGATCATCAACGAGCCCACCGCGGCCGCCATCTCATACGGATACAAGCACTCCGCCGACAAGACCGTCATGGTCTACGACCTGGGCGGGGGGACCTTCGACGTCACCATCGTCAGGATCAGCAAGGGCAACATCGAGGTCGTCGGCACCGAGGGGAACCACATCCTCGGGGGCAAGGACTGGGACGCCGCCATCGTGAAGTACGTGTGCGACCAGTTCATCGACGAGTTCGACGTGGACCCCAGGGACGACCTGCCCACCAAGAACGAGCTCATAGTCGCCGCCGAGGGGTACAAGAAGACACTCTCCATCGCGGAGAGCGTCACCATCCCCCTGAACTACGACGGCTACAGCGCCAAGTACACCCTGACCAGGGACGAGTTCGAGAGCATGACCGAGCACCTCCTGTCCGCCACCAAGGACGTGTGCATGAACCTGATCGGGGACCTGGGGATGCAGTGGACCGACATCAGCGAGATCCTGCTGGTGGGCGGATCCACCAGGATGCCCTCCGTGGCCAAGTTCCTCAGGGACATGACCGGCAGGGAGGTCATCGCCCACAGCGACACCGACCTGGCCGTTGCCAAGGGGGCCGCCATCACCGCACAGCTCTACTGCAGCACCGCCACCGGCCTCAGGGCCATGCAGATCGCCGACGTCACCGCCCACAGCCTGGGCATACTCTCGGTGAGCCAGGACGGGACCAGGTTCGTCAACGAGATCATGATCAAGAGGAACTCCAAGATCCCCGCCACCGTACGCAGGCAGTTCACCATCAAGAAGGGCAACGTCACGGACAGGATCGAGGTCTTCACCCTCCAGGGCGAGTCCAGGGTCCCCCTGGACTGCAACATCCTGGCCAAGGTCGTGATCACCGGCTTCTACAACAGGGGCCAGGGGGTCATCGTGGACATCGAGTACAACTACGACGAGAACGGGGTGGTCAACATCACCGCCTACCAGGACGGCGAGCCCCTCCAGGTCGTGGCCGAGAGGGTCCCGGACGACGTCAGGTGGATGGGCGGCAGCCCCAAGGACAGGCCCAGCGACGAGGCCATCCTCAAGAACATCGCCATCTGCGTGGACCTCTCCAGGAGCATGGACGGCGAGCCCATCGAGGCCGCCAAGCAGTCCATCCGCGACTTCGTCACCACCCTCCAGGACGACGACACCTACTTCTCCCTCATCGGGTTCGGCGACAAGATCAAGGTGGTCCAGGAGCTCACCAACGACTCCCGCGTCATCCTCAGCTCCATCGAGGACCTGAAGGTCAAGATGGTCGGCAGGGGGACGGACGCCAGCCCCCTGGACGTGGCCCGCAGCATGCTGGCCAGGCCCGGCGTCGGGATCATAGTGGTCCTGACCGACGGGATCTGGGGCAAGAGGGACAGGGCGGTGGACCAGGCCAACGGATGCAGGGCGGACAACATCACGATCATCGCCATCGGCCTCGGGGAGGCGGACACATCCTTCCTCAGGCAGATCGCCACCGTCGACGACGGGGCGCTGTTCACCACCATCGACAGGCTCGGCGAGACCTTCGGCACCATCGCCACGGCCATATCCTCCGGCGAGATGGGACTCGCCATCAGGGAGGGCGGCGAGACGGGGCTCAGGGAGGGTGGACGCAGGACGAACCTCTCCTCACGCGACTGAGGACGGCACATGGCAGAGAAGAGACAGAACTACTGCCAGCTGCTGGGACTCAACCCGCTGAAGGAGTCCACCTACAGCACCGACGCGATCCTCAAGAAGATCGAGACCAAGAGGGGCAAGTGGGCGAACGACAGCAGGAACAAGCAGAACGACACCGAGCAGCGCTTCAAGTCCGAGCGCCTGG
>CAYZSQ010000014.1:0-17442 GCA_964479785.1 uncultured Methanomassiliicoccales archaeon | reverse complement strand
ACGCCCACCAGCTCCGCGACCGCCATGAGGTCCTCCTCCGCGCCCCTGACCGCGTCCATGTCCAGGACGATGGACATGGCCTCCCGGCGGATCCTCTCCTCCCTGGACCTCCTGGAGGCCTCGGCCACCAGATCGCCCACGGCGTCCTCCATGGCCCGCAGCATCCCCTCGTCCAGGTCCTGGGGGCGCCTGGGCCTGCGCACCCCATTCATGGAGTTCACCCCGCGGACCGCCACCCTGGCCGCCGCCCTCAGCAGGCGGAAGGCGCTGGATTCCTTGCCGGTGTTCAGCAGGTCCTGGGGGACGTACCGTTGCCAGCCGTGGACCATCCGGGGGAACATCTCCCTGGAGCGCCTGGTGTGGGTCCTCATCATCCTGTCCCTCAGGCACCCCCCGCCGTGGGATCCGATGTACCGGTCCAGCGCCCCTATCGCCGCGTTCAGCGCGTCGTCGTAGTCCAGGTCAGAGTATATGTGCCCCTCCACGTCCAACTTCGGCATCGCCGCCGTCAGCAGGTCCATGTGGATCCGGCGGGGGACGTCGGCCAGGAGCTTCATGCTCAGGATCGCCAGGGCGTGGCGGCCCAGGTATCCCGGGTACCAGGGCGGGTCCTGGTCGGTGAGGAACGCGTAGTCGGTGCAGGCCCTGCCGATCATCTCGGTGGTCTGTTCCGAGCATCCCCCGTACATCCTCAGCAGGGAATCCAGCACCCTCAGCCTGACCTCTGCGTCCCTGTCGTCCTGGACCAGCTCGCAGAGCAGCAGCCACAGGTACCCCTGGTCGGTGTCCCGGAACTCCCCGCCCACCACCTCCGACCTCCAGGACAGGTAGAACTCCATCTGGTCCGGGGACATCCGGTCGTAGGTCATGAACAGGTGTCCCGAGGGCACGTAGGGCATCCCCCTCCTGCCCGTGTCCCGGGCGTGCCGGGCCATGTCCTTCAGGAGGGTGCTCTGGCGGGGCGTCCGCAGGGATGCGTCGGGGTCCTCCAGCACAACGGGGTCGATGGGGTACTCGTCCGGCCCCGTCATCTGGTCCGCGGGGAAGGCGTCCCACACCATCGACGGCCCCTCGTCCTCCCGCGGGTCCGTGAACGGGTCGGTCCCCTTGACGGCGCATCCGACCAGATCCGCGTGCTCCTCGTCCAGCAGCAGCACCTTCTCCCAGGGCACCTCCATGTTGTTCCTGAAGTTCATGACCACGTTGGCGGCGATTCCCTGGAGCAGTTCGGACCAGATCCCGCCGTCCCTGAGGCTCAGCATCCTCACCTCGGCGTACTGGGCGGACCCGTAGTAGGCGAAGCCGTCGAACAGCAGCACCCTCTCCCTCCTCATGCTCCTTGACGGCAGGTATGCGGACCTGCGCCCCTTCCTGCCCTCCGCTTTCAGTATAAGCCTCAGGGACTCGCTGAACAGCCTGGAGAACTCCTTGACGTCCGGGAGGCTCCGCAGCTCCGGCATGGAGCACACGTCCACGATCACCGGGAACGGGATGTCCGGCACCGGGTCGGACATGACTGCCTGGGTCAGGGCGGCCTCCACCAGGTACTTGCCAACCCAGAGGACGTCCTCGTCCCAGTCCTCGCCCCGGGCGAGGCACATGTCCTTGGCGGCCCTGGCGGCCAGCACATGCAGGAGGTAGGAGTCGCTGACGGAGTTGGCCAGGTCCACCAGCTCCCCGCAGGGGTCGCTGACCAGGGGGTCGTTGATGATCTCGCAGATCCTGAGCCATACGAACCCCTAGTCCCGGGAGACCGGCCTCCCCTCCCAGAGGTCCCGCCTCCAGGTCAGGTAGGCGTCCAGGGTCTCCCGGTCCATGGTGGCGTGGAACACCGGTCCGGTCCCCGGGGTCCTGTGCCTCTCCTCCCCCGGCTCCGCGAAATGGTAGTCCAGGACGTCCTGGGGGAAGGTCCCCGGCGGGTCGAAGTGGCACGACCTGGTCCTGATGGCGATGCTCCGCTCCCTGTCGTTCACGCTCCTGGGGATTCAGTGTCCGGATAAATCTCCGTCGCCATCTTTTTACGTGGGCCGGAGGTACCCGGGTCCGATGAAGGCCAAGGATCTGCCCAAGAGCACAGCGTTCATGATGGCCCTGGCGCTGGTGGTGGCGCTGGCCACCAATCTCTCAGGATGCTTCCCGTCGGAGACCCTGGACTCGGACGTCCGGTCCAACCTGACGGTGCTGGTCCTCGCGGTCATGCTCACGCTCTCCCTCTCCAGGTACACCTTCGGCAACCTCAACCCGGTCACCCACTGGAGATCGGTGGCCAGGGCCCTGTTCATGGGTCTGATCCTCTCGTCGCTGATCCCCTTGGCCGGCTACTTCCTGCTCAGGGGGACGGAGTTCGCCGACGAGGCCGCCGGTCTGGTCTTCATAGCCGCCACGCCCTTCGCGGCGTCCATCGCGCCCCTGTCCTACATCCTGAGGGGGGACATGGAGCACGCCGCCAGGGGGACAATCTACGTGTACGTGGCGTCCCTGGTCTGGATACCCTTCGTCATCTGGATCGCCCTGGGCGAGCTGGTGGACATCACCGACGTGGTGGTGACCGTGGTGGAGATCATCGGCGTGCCGCTGGTGGTGTCCAGGCTGTTCACCAGGTTCGAGATCAGCAGGGAGGTCATGTCCGTGTTCCTGAACTGCTGCGTGTTCTTCCTGCTCTGGCTCTCGGTGGGCTCCACCGACTTCTCCACCGCCACCGTCGGCGTGCTGATCGCCTTCGCGGCCATCGCCGCGCTCAGGTCCTTCGGCCTGGGCCCCACCATCGAGGTGGCGGAGAGGCGGGCGGGGCTCCCCTGGGGGCAGAGGGTCGCCGACATCCTCATGGCGTCCTACAAGAACAAGGGCATAGCCATCGCCATGTGCGTCGCCACCCTGGGCCCCGCCGCGTCCCTCGCGATGGTGGCGATAGCCACGTCCATCGTGGTGGAGATCCTCTGGGTCATCTTCATGGACTCCGTCCTGTTCTCCAGGAGGAGGATGGAGCGGGAGCTGGCCAGGGACGCGGAGGCGTCCCCGGAGGCCTGACCCCACCTGCTCCCATTAAGAACGGGGGAGCAGATTCCCAGGCATGGAAGTCGCTGTCAGAGGCTACTGTGCGGGGGACGTCCCCGCGATGACGACGATATGGAACTCCGTCGTGGAGGATGGCATGGCCTTCCCCCAGGAGGAGGGGCTCTCCCCGGAGGAGGCGGAGGCCTTCTTCGGGTCCCAGTCCCACTGCGGCGTGGCCGTCTACGACGGAGGGGTCGTGGGCCTCTACGTCCTGCATCCCAACAACGAGGGCAGGTGCGGCCACATCTGCAACGCGTCCTTCGCGGTGGCCAAGGGCATGTGCAACAAGGGCATCGGCACCTCCCTGGTGAGGGACTCCCTGAAGGTGGCCGCCGACCTGGGATTCAGGGTGATGCAGTTCAACGCCGTGGTCCAGGAGAACGCCTCCGCCATACACCTCTACGAGAGGGAGGGGTTCCTCAGGCTCGGCATGATCCCGGGCGGCTTCCGCGCCAGGGACGGGGAGTACCACACAATCCTCCTCTTCTATCACGAGCTGTGATACGATGGATGCGGCCAAGTACGGCAGGAGCTTCGCCAGGGCGGTCCTGGCGGGCATGATGATATCGATAGGATGCTGCGTCTACCTGGGATGCTACAGCGATGTGAGGTGGGTCGGGGCGGTGCTGTTCGCAGTGGGCCTCATGACCGTGGTGGCGTTCAGGCTGGACCTGTACACCGGGAAGGTGGGGTACGTGGTGGAGAACCCCCCGTCCTTCCTCTGGTACATGCCGGTGATCATCCTGGGCAACTTCGTCGGCTGCCTGGTGTCGGGGCTGATGATGCCCTACGACCTGGCGCAGACGCTGGTGGAGTCCAAGCTGGACCTGGAGTGGTACTCGGTGCTGTTCCGCGGGGTGTTCTGCGGCATCCTGATGTTCATCGCCGTGGACTTCCACAAGCAGAGGAACAGCTTCCTGGCGCTGCTGTTCTGCGTTCCCGTGTTCATCCTGGCCGGGTTCGAGCACTCCATAGCGGACATGTTCTACTTCTGCTCCGCCGGCGTGTTCACCCCGGAGGCGCTGGTGTTCATCCTCATCGTGATCGTCGGCAACGGGATCGGGGGCATGCTCATCCCCCTCTTCAGGAGGTACATGTACGACCCGGAGCCCCAGGCCCCGCAGGCGGAGTGAGGTCGCGATCGGGGCACCCCGCCCGAGGGCCGTCTGCATGTCTTAACTACCAGTTGGTCGATTCTGACCCCATGTCTGATGAGGACTACGCCGGATTCACGCCCATAATGGACGAGGAGGAGCTGGAGGCCTTCGCCAAGGTCAACGGTTTCATCCTGACGGAGGTCACGGACTTCCTGGCACCGCACGAGGCCCTCGCCATCCTCGGGGACAACACCCCGGAGTACATGGCCGACTTCATGAGGGCCCACGGCATCAGCTCCCTGTTCTACGAGTACGAGTACATAGATGAGTACGACGCCTACGCCTTGCCCCCCGACGACATCACCGAGGGGATGGAGCCGGAGATGGTGGAGGCCATCAACCTGGGATTCGACGACTGGAACGACGAGGTGGACGACACCGACTTCTCCAACCCCGCCCTGCTGTACCTGTACGCCATATACGAGGGCAGGGTCTTCGGCATCGAGATGTGGAACCCGGAACTCGCCCGGTACCTGGATGGGGACCCGGTCATCAGCAGCATCTGCGAGACGCTGGGGCCCATGCTCCTTGAAGACGAGTGACGATCATCAAACAGCCGGGGGCGACCCCGGCATCCCGTCCCCGATTGGGGACTTTTGCGATACGGACCATCGGACGCGGCGATGCGAACCGGTCGGCATGCTGGGACATCGATCCTGATAAAATGGATGGTGGTCCCATTGTGATTTGAACACAAGACCTTCCGGTTATCAGCCGGACGCTCGAACCAAGCTAAGCTATGGGACCAGTAGACCCCATGATAAACAGGTGGAATATAAAGATTTGCAAACCCAGACCTCTCGGTCAGACACCCCGTTTTATCTATTGCCAGGATGTTAATCCGGCATGGACCAGCCGTACAGGGAATCGCGCCCGATCCTGCCCAGGAACCTGACCTACGTGGTGGCCGTCGTGCTGATGGCCACGGTGGCCTTCATGGCGTTCTCGGTCTACTTTTTGAACGTGGAGATGCCCTCGTGGTCGATCCCGGTGACAGCGATCCTGTTCATCATCGTCATCGCGGCGCTCCTGGTCATCAGGATGGACGTGGAGGTGGACGGGGAGTCCGTGAGGATCGTCCACGCCTTCAGGACCGTCACCGTCCCCATGGGGGACATCATCGACTCCCGCCACGGGGACCTGACCGCCATCAGGAGCTATGGCGGCTGGAACCTCAAGGGCGTGAGGCACCGCACCTACTCCCGCATAGGTGACGAGGAGGGCGTGGCCATGAAGCTCGTTGGGAAGCGGGTGGTCGTGTTCTCCACGTCGGACCCCGAGCGGGTCAGCGCCATGCTCCCGAAGGACGGGCAGGCGGCCGATGGGAGGGAGGCGTGACATGCCGGCCGCCACGTTCCACTGGATCAGGGTCCAGACGTTCTGCTACGCCACCGAGAGGAAGGACCTCCTGGAGGAGGTGATGGAGGAGCTCCTGGGGGAGGCCGAGTACTCCGAGGAGCCCACCGAGAGCGAGCACGGCAACACGATGACCATCCTGGAGGCCAGGCTGACCAAGCAGAGGCAGTTCAGGGACCTGTTCGAGAGGCTCGGACCCGGGATCCGCGGATGGATCCTGGACGACATGGGGAACAGGGTGGACGAGGACTGCATGTTCTACTTCAGGCTGGACAAGCAGAGGGCCGTCACCGGATCCTACGAGATAGCGCACCACGGCGACGTGATAGCCGTGACCGGGAAGGTCCAGTCCCACCCGGCCAGGAAGGAGGTGGCGGAGAGGGTCCTGAGGGAGTTCCTCTCCGGACTGGATCAGGACTCCCCTTCCTGATCCCCCTCGGCCTCCGGCTCGGCGACCTCGAAGACGCAGTCGGTGACCCTGCGGCCCTTGACGGTGCGCACGGTCATGCTCACCCTGCCGGAGTCCACGATGTCGCCCCGCATGGGGGTCCTGCCGATCCTGTGGAACACGTACCCCGCGACGGAGTAGTCGTCGTACTCCCCGGGGTCGAAGTCGGTGACGCCCAGGTCCTCCATCACGTTGAAGATGTTGGCGTTGCCCTTGACGACGTACCTCCCCTCCCCTGCGGGGACCACGTCCTGCTGGATGACGTCGCTCTCGTCCCAGATGTCTCCCACCAGCTCCTCCAGGATGTCCTCCAGGGTCACTATGCCCATGGTGCCGCCGTAGGAGTCCAGGATGACCGCCATGTGGGTCTTGGACCTCTGGAACTCGCTGAGCACGCTGCTGAGGTCCGCGGTCTCAGGGAAGTACCTCACCTCGTGGGTGATGTCCCTCACCGAGAACTCCCTGCCCTCCAGCCTGAGGGAGTAGTACTCCTTGGCGTAGACCACCCCGACGATGTTGTCGATGCTCTCCGTGTACACCGGTATCCTGGAGAACCCGGAGCTGCTGAAGATCCTCCCCAGCTCCTCCACGGACGAATCGGAGTCGAATGCGACCACGTCCACCCTGGGCACGTAGATCTCCCCCACCTTGGTGTCGTCGAACCTGATGGCGGACCTGATGAGCTCGCTCTCCCTCTCGTCGATGACGCCGTCGTCCTCGATCTCCTCTATCATGACCTCCAGCTCCTCCTCGGTCATGGTGGGGGCGGTCTCGCCCACCCTCCTGCCCACGGCGTTGGTGAGCTTGGTGAAGATCCAGGACAGGGGGTAGAAGACCTTCTCCACGTAGTAGACCACGGTGCACAGCATGATGGTGTACCTCTCCGGGTTCCTCTTGGCCATGGTCTTGGGGGTGATCTCGCCGCAGATCAGGACGATGATGGTCATGACCACGGTGGAGATCAGCGATATGGTGGAGGATGACTTCACCACGTTCTCCATCAGCATCAGGGTCAGGGCGGTGGTGGCCAGGGAACTGGCCCCGATGTTCACCAGGTTGTTCCCTATGAGGATCGTGGTGAGGAACCTGTCGTAGTCCTCCAGGATCCCGAGGCTGCGCTCCGCCTTCTTGTCGCCGTCCTTGGCCATCGTCTTCAGGCGCACCTGGTTGACGCTGGTGAAGGCGGTCTCGGACATGGAGAAGAACGCGGAACAGACGATGAGCACAGCTATTATCGCGATGTAGGCGTAGACCTCGGCTTCCATGGGTCAGGCGCCTCCGGGATGATTCAGTTGTCGTGACAATTCGATCGACCGTGTGGGGTCATCATTCTCCGCGGTCGGATATAATCCCTTCTCCGGGCGCTTCGGCCGGAGCGGTCCGTGAACGCCGCGCCTCCTAAAATTAACAAATAAAGGTTTTAAACGAAGGCCCGCATATCCGCAGTCCAAGGGAAACCATGGTAGAGATCAAATACGAAGTAATCGAGCAGATCGCCGTCCTTTCCGAATCATCCAAAGGCTGGACCAAGGAGCTCAACCTGATCAGCTGGAACGAGCGCGACCCCAAGTACGACATCCGCGAATGGTCCCCCGACCATGCCAAGATGGGCAAGGGCATCACCCTCTCGGACGAGGAGGTCGAGGTCCTGAAGAAGGCCCTGGACTCAAGGGGAATCTGAAACAGCTTTCAATTTCTGCGAATCGGAGGGTTCCGGACGGCCGTATCCAAGGTGGAGTACCTGGAGCGCTTCCTGGACGCCGCGGACAGGCTCATGTCCGGACGCCCGGGCTCCATCTCGGAGGACCGGTGGCTGGTCAACAACTACGATCCTGGGAAGCTTCCGCTGATACAGGGCTACCTGTCCTGCGACGACGAGCGGGTCAGGGCCGAGACGGTGATGCTGCTGGCGGACGTCAGGGAGCGCGCCGTGTCGGATACCGTCGAGGACATGCGCCTCCGCGACTGCGAGAGGGTCAGGCTGGCATGTCTGGGCTACATCTCCGCCATACGGTCCGACGACGAGCTGATCCCCCAGCTGTTCGAGGTGCTGGACCACTCCACCGGGGGCGAGTTCGTCAAGGTGGCCGCCCGCCTCGGGTCGGTGGCCAGGGAGGAGGACGTCCCCCACATGAGGAGGATATACGGCCAGGTGGGCGGCGAGATGCGCTCGGCCATGAGGTCCGCCCTGGACAGGACCGTGGCCAGGCACCCGTCGCTCCAGCCCAAGCGGGACCTGATCCTCTCCGTGCCGGTCTATCCGGACGAGGGCGCCTTCGAGAGGTTCCTGGACACCGCCATCGAGTACATCGACGTCAGGTACAGGGAGAACGTGCTCCCCTGCGACAGGGTGTCCCTGGGGACCTACAACAACGTGGCCCGGGCCCTGGGGAGGATGCGCACCCGCCTCTACAACGAGTCCGACAACCTGGCCTGCTACGGCCCGGACAAGGCCGACAGGGCCCACGAGCTGGCGGGGCTGGTGTCCTGGGCCAACGAGGACCTGAGGGGGAAGGAGGTGGTGGGCCGGTCGAGGGAGCGCTCCAGGATCTGCCCCCGCTGCGGCGGGATGCTGGTCTGCTACAAGGGGATGTGGATCTGCCCCGACTGCGGCGGCGACCTGGGTTCCTGAAGGGCCCGACAACACTCACTTATACTCCGGCCCCATACAACGGTCGAGGCGTTCTGGTAACCTCCGGTCCCGAAGGACAGGGAGCATTATTGGGGTACCTTGGAAACACAGGGAGATGCGTAAATGGCGTACGGAGGTTACAGCGACAGGGACAGGCCCAAGGAGTTCTTCAAGGCCGTCTGCTCCGACTGCGGTGCGGAGTGCGAGGTCCCCTTCAAACCCACGCAGGGAAGGCCGGTCTATTGCAGGGACTGCTTCAGGAAGCACAAGCCCGCGGATGTGGACCGCAGCAAGTTCTGAGCGGGGCTGAAAACCCTTTAACCCAACCTCTTTCTCTCCTCTTCCTCGCGTTTCACCTTCTCGACCCTCGCCTTCATGAGCATCTGCTGGTACTCCATATGGGCGAAGAAGCGGGTGACCGACAGGGTCAGCACCAGGACCACGATCCCGGCGATCAGAAGGGCGACGCCCCACGTCATCTCCATCAGGTACAGGCCGATGCCGATGAACGCGACCATCGCGCCCAGGAAGAACAGTATGCGGCAGTTGCGCCTGAACCTTGCGGCATCCATCAGATCACTCTGTCACCGGTGGTGCCGGACACGCCCTCGTCCCAGACCTCCAGGGCCTCGAACGTCCACACGGCCGCGCAGGCCATGCTCTTGCGCTCAAGGAGCTGGCACATCCTGTCGTAGACGGGTCCGCTGTCCAGTCTGTCCCTGGCGACGGCCCTGATCGAGTAGGCCGACTTGCCCCTCCACACCAGGAACTCCACGTTGGGGTTGGACCTGATGTACTCGGCGGAGCGGTACATGTACGCCTCGCCCACCACGATGGTGTCGGGCTCGGTCACCATCAGGCTGCCGCAGACTATGACGTGCGGGACGCCCTCCGGCGAGACCGTGGCCATGACCTTGCTGGTCTCGGGGTGCTTGACGAGCCGGATCACCGGCTCGGTCATGTGGACCATCTGATCACTCGGACTTCGGCTTCTTGAGGTTGAGGATACCGAGCACGATGAGGTAGACGGCCCCGACGATGGCTGTGCAGATGAACGGTTCGACGCTCTCGATCATGGGCCGTTAATCCCCCTCTTCATAATTAAACCTGCTCTGGCTGGTCGGTGGCGGGCCCGCTCACCGGGCGGAGGTGCTGGACCACCACCTCCAGCCTCCCGTTCCTGAAGTACGGCACGGCGGAGCAGTCGCACACCACGCCGGTGCCGGGGATGATCCTGCGCTTGACGCTGTTGGAGGGGCTGCCGATGTCGGTCACGTTGGCGACGCAGTCGCTGCAGGAGACGGTGTTGCCGAAGAGCTCGTAGCACTTGATGCCGATGACGTCGTCCGCCCTCCTCCCGAAGGCCTTCTCCCCCGCCCTGTTCATCCACACGATCGTGTGGTCGGAGTCGTGTATGATTATGATGTCGTCGATGACATCCAGGATCATGTTCATCAGCTTCTCGGTGCAGATCTCCGACGGTTCCATTTGTCCGGCCTCCGGCACTCGATTTCCGTACAGGATATTTAATCCTGAGATTGGAGGAGCGGATCGTTAAGAGGATTTAGGACGGCCTGCGGACTGTGGTTTGTGGCAGAGTCTCTACGGATTTCGTAAGAAAACCGTGCTTTCCCTGAAGAAATTGCTGTCAGAGGGTCAGCAATCGCAGTCCCAGGCTACATTTATTTATACGGCAACATGATTGCGAGGTTTCAATGTGCTACGACGTGGTGATTGTAGGGGCCGGATGCGCCGGGCTCACTGCGGGGATCTATGCCAGGTCCAAGATGATGAAGACCCTCATCCTAGACTCGGGACGCGTGGGCGGACAGCTGGTCAGCCTGTACCCCGAGAAGGGCATCCACAACTACCCCGGCTTCGAGACCATCCAGGCCAGGAAGCTCTCGGACAGGCTCTACGCCCAGGCCGAGTCGGTGGAGTGCGAGATCCACGAGATGGAGAAGGTCGAGACCATCGAGAACGGCGAGGAGAAGCTCATAGTCACCACGGACAAGAGCAGCTACGAGGCCAAATCCGTGATCATCGCCATCGGGATGGGCAGCTTCAAGCCCAAGAAGATGGGATGTCCCGGGGAGGACGAGCTCAACGGCAAGGGGGTCACCTACATCCTCCCGGCAAAGGAGGAGCTCGTGGGCAAGAAGGTCACCATGTTCGGGGGCGGCAACAGCGCCATCGACATGGCCCTCATCGCCGACTCCGTCACCGACACCACCATCGTCCACAGGAGGCCCGACTTCAGGGCCGACGAGTCCACCGTCAAGAGCCTGGCCGAGAGCAACATCCGCACCGTGATGGGCGCGAACCTGGTGTCCATAAACGGGACGGACAGGGTGGAGTCGGTCACAGTCTCCCAGGACGGGAACGAGTTCGACATACCCACCGACCTGGCGGTCATCAACATCGGCATCTCCGCGGACCTGGACGACCTGAAGAAGTGGGACGTGGAGCTCACCAAGGACGGCCTTGTGAAGGTCAATTTCGACATGAGCACCAGCCGCCCCGGGGTGTTCGCCTGCGGGGACGTGGTCAGCTACGACGGCAAGTTCAAGCAGATCACCACCGCCATGGGCGAGGCCACCACCGCCGTCCTGATGGCGTACAAGTTCGTGAAGAAGCCCTACTGGGCGTGAGGGCGGATGTAATGGCGGGTGGTCCCGCCGTTTTCCCTTCAGTCGGAGAGGGCCCCCGCCGGGCACTCGTCGATGCAGAACCCGCATTCCACGCATACCGAGGTGTCGATCTTGCAGACGTCCTCGACCGTTATGGCGTCCTGGGGGCACACCTCGGCGCAGTTGCCGCAGGCGACGCACAGATTGGAGTCTACCGTGGGCATGTTCCATTCACCTTGAGTCCTCTGAGACTGGTTCGGGTGATAATCCTTTCGGGTGCCCCCCGCCTCCATAAGTGTTATTCGGGCCCATCCCATGGGGGTCCCCATGGAAGGGATCTCCGCCGTGGAGGGCGTGCTGCATGACAGGTACGGGGCGCGCCCGGGCTACGTCCTGCTCGGCGAGGGCGGCGTGGAGGTGGGCAGGGGCCCCTGCCCGGTGGAGCCGGACGCCCGCGGGATCATCCTGCGGGACGTCCTGAACGCCCACACCCACTGCGCCGACTACGGCCTGGAGGTCCCGGAGGGGATGTCCCTCCAGGAGCTGGTGGCCCCTCCCGACGGGCTGAAGCACAGGTATCTGAGGGAGACCCCGCCGGAGGTGCTGGCACGTTCCATGTCCAGGTTCTCCGCCGACTCCGCCGCCGCCGGCTCGGCCGCCTTCGTGGACTTCAGGGAGGGCGGCGCGGAGGGCTGCAGGCTGCTCAGGGGCGCGTCCCCGGACGCGGTCATACTCGGCCGCCCGGTCTCCCCGGAGTTCGACCCGGAGGAGGTGGCCGAGATCCTGGACGTGGCGGACGGCATAGGCATCTCCAGCGTCTCGGACGTGGATCCCGGGTACGTAGAGATGGTGGCCGACGCCGTGCGGGACGCCGGGAAGATGTTCGCCGTCCACGTCAGCGAGAGGGTCAGGGAGGACATCGACTTCGTCCTCTCCCTGGACCCGGCGTTCGTGGTCCACATGTGCGAGGCGGACGACGACGACCTCTGCAAGTGCGCCGAGGCGGAGGTGCCCGTCGTGGTGTGTCCGACCTCCAACCTCCACTTCGGCAAGGCCCCGCCCATAGCCAGGGCCCAGGCCCAGGGGGTGGACCTGGCCATAGGCACCGACAACGGCATGCTCCGCACACCGGACGTCATCGACGAGGCCAGGGTCTTCGCCGAGCTGGCACAGGCCCAGGGAGGGGACCCCGAGGGGGCCCTGCGGGCCCTGACGAACCTCTCGGGAAAGATATTAAATGCCAACGGACGGTTCACCCATCCAATCGGAACCGACCGTCTGACCATACTTCTGACGGACTCGATGGATGCACCGTCGGCCCTCGGAGGGGCTGTCAGACGGATCCGGGTTTGAAATGGAGGTTTGTGAGATGAGTTTCAGCAACATTCTCGTGCCCACGGACGGAAGCGAATACACCAAGGCGGCCATCAGGAAGGCTATGGAGCTGGCCAAGCTGGTCGACGGGAAGGTCACCGCGCTGTACGTCCTCGACCAGACGATCCTGACCAACATGCCCATGGACACCGCGGTCATGAACGTGTACAACACCCTCGAGAAGGAGGGCAAGGACGCGGTGGACTACGTCCGCGACCTGGGGGCCCAGGAGGGGGTCCCGGTGGAGGTCTCCGTCAAGGAGGGGACCCCCGTCAAGGTCATCCTCGACGAGTCCGCCAAGTACGACGTCATAGTCATGGGCACCCTGGGGAGGACCGGTATGTCCAAGCTCCTGATGGGGAGCGTCGCCGAGAGGGTCGTCAGGGCCGCGCAGTGCCCCGTCCTGGTCGTCAGGGCACCAGAGGCTGGGAACTAAATGAGCGGAACAGTCGCCGACATCATGACGGCCGCGCCCATCGTGGTCGAGGTCCCCGGGAGCCGCAGCGATGCCATCAACATCATGGTGAGGAACGGCCTCACAGGCCTCCCGGTCATCCGCGCTTCCGACGGGAAGCTCATGGGCGTCGTCTCCAGGAGGGACGTCTTCAGGAAGTTCGACGAGGACCAGCTGTCCCTGATCATGAAGAAGGGCTGCATCACCGTCACCCCGGACACCACCGTGGAGGAGGCCGCCGCCATCTTCTGCGACAAGAGGATCCACAGGCTCCCCGTGGTGGAGGACGGCAGGCTGGTGGGCATAGTCACGCCCACCGACATGCTGCCCCTGGTGAAGGACATGAGGACCCCGCTGCTTGCGGAGGACCTGATCCGCACCACCTGCGTCACCGCCTACGAGGACGAGCCCCTCACCTACACCATCCCGGCCATGAGGATCAGCGACGTCCCCGCCCTCCCCGTCCTGGACGGACATGGGAAGCTGGTGGGGATCCTGACCGACAGGGACCTGTTCAGCGACCAGGTGAAGGACGCCGAGGACCTGAAGGCCCTGGGCATCGCCGACGTGGGCAACATGGCCGGGGCCAGGAACGTGCTGCCGCTGTTCTACACCGCCACCGACAAGTACATGACCGACACCCACAGGGTCAGGGACTTCATGGTCAAGAACCCGTACACCGTGTTCAAGAAGACCAACATCTCGGAGGTGGCGAAGATCATGCTCGCCAACGATTTCGGCCAGATCCCGGTGCACGGGAACAAGGACGAGCTGGTGGGCATGGTTTATGATGTGGATGTGCTATGCGCCCTCCTAGGTAATGCAAATGAGTGACGTGAACAACAACGACCTGATGTCCCTCTGCAGGCGCAGGGGGTTCATCTGGCCCTCCTTCGAGATCTACGGCGGCGTGGCCGGCATGTTCGACTACGGTCCCCTCGGATGCTCCCTCAGGAACAACATCGTGGAGGAGTGGAGGGCCATCTACAAGGGCCGCGAGGGCTTCGTGGAGATCGACTCCGAGACCGTCAACCCCAGGGAGGTCTTCAAGGCCTCCGGCCACGTGGACGAGTTCGCGGACCTGATCACCTACTGCCGCCAGTGCCAGGCGCCCTTCAGGGCGGACCACCTGGTGAAGGACCTCTACAGCAACCCGGACGTCCTCACCCCCCGGCAGCTGGAGGAGGCCTTCGCCGAGCACGGGGTGAAGTGCCCCGAGTGCGGCGGCGACCTGGGCCCGGTGGAGGAGTTCAACCTGATGTTCAAGACCCAGATAGGTCCCGGCTCCGCCCGCGTGGGCTACCTCAGGCCGGAGACCGCCCAGGGCATATTCGTGAACTACCCCAACCTCTACAGGTACAACAGGGAGAAGATGCCCCTGGGGGTCATCCAGACCGGCAGGAGCTACAGGAACGAGATCGCGCCCCGCCAGGGCATGATCCGCATGAGGGAGTTCAACCAGATGGAGGTCGAGCTGTTCGTCGACCCCGAGGACAAGGACTGGCCCAGGTTCCCGGACATACAGGACGAGACCCTGGACCTGGTGCCCAACACCACCGGCGAGCCCGTGACCATGACCGTCGGGGAGGCCGTGGAGAGGGGCATCATCGCCAACCGCGTCCTGGCCTACTTCGTGTACACCACCAAGCAGCTGCTGGTCCGCGTGGGGATCGATCCTGCCAGGCTCAGGTTCAGGCAGCACGAGAGCGACGAGATGGCCCACTACGCGGCGGACTGCTGGGACGCCGAGGTCCTGCTGAGCTACGGCTGGACCGAGATCGTCGGAATCGCCGACAGGGGATGCTGGGACCTCTCCAGGCACGCCCAGTTCTCCGGCACCGAGCTCACCCATTTCAAGAGGTTCGACGAGCCCAGGGAGATGGAGGTGGAGAAGGTCCGCGCCAGGCACAAGGCCCTGGGGCCCGCGTTCAAGGGCCAGGCCAAGGCCATCGCCGCGGCCATGGAGGGCATGACCCCCGCCGACATCAGGGACGGCAGGCTCACCGTGGAGGTGGACGGGCAGAGCATCGAGCTCACCGACGAGTACTTCGAGGTCGCCAGGGTGACCGAGAAGGTGGCCGGCGAGCGCGTGGTGCCCCACGTCATCGAGCCGTCCCACGGTCTGGACAGGATCTTCTACTCCGTGCTGGAGCACGCCTACTCCCACGACGAGGCCGAGGACTACACCGTCCTCAGGCTGGCCCCCGCGGTGGCCCCCATAAAGGTCGGGGTGTTCCCGCTGATGGAGAAGGACGGCCTGGACGACATGGCCAGGGAGGTCTTCGAGAGGGTCCACTCCCACAGGGTGGAGGCCTACTACGACGGCTCCGGGACCATCGGGAAGAGGTACGCCAGGATGGACGAGGTGGGCACCCCGTGGTGCATCACCGTGGACTACGACTCCCTGCCGGGCGGCAAGGAGCCGGGCACCGTCACCATCCGCGACAGGGACTCCACCGAGCAGAGGCGCATACCCGCCGACAAGGCGCCGTACATCATCGACGAGCTGCTGGCCGGGCGCCCGTTCTCGGACCTCTGAAAGTATTTAATGCCTTGCCGGGGTCCATCGCCCAGGCTGCGATGTGCCCCGGTCGAGGCCCTTCTGGCTACGAATTCCGCAGTGGCAACAACGTTTTTGGTTCCCAGCTCTCACTTTCTGCGAACCCATTATATCCATAGCTCACAGATGTTGTGGGTGAGGTGAAATTCTATGGCTGTTAAGGACCTAGAAGATCTGAAGAAGATTACGATGCTCAGATCGCAGATCGACGGAATCCCCTTCGAGAGGGTGCTCACGGAGGAGTTCCCGACGGTCTCCTCCGACGACCGCATCTCGGATGCGCTGTCCGTCATGAGGGAGACCAAGTACCAGGACATCCCCGTGGTGGACAACGGGGAGTTCCTGGGCATGGTCAGCTACGCAGCCATCCTCAAGAAGAAGAGCGTCACCCTGGATGCCAAGATCAGGAACTACGTCAGGAACCTCCCGTCCGTGACCCAGGACATGCAGATCACCAAGATCGCGGAGATCATGGTGTCCAACAACTGCAGGCAGCTCCCGGTGCTCAACGGCAAGAGGATCATCGGCATCGTCAGGAGGACAAAGCTCATCGAGATCGTCAGCGAGATCAAGGCCCTGAAGGAGATCAGGGTGTGGGAGGTCATGAGCAACCCCGTTGAGGCGGTGAAGGTCAACGACCTCATGGACGACGCCCTGGAGCTGATGATCCGCGAGGACTACAGGACGATCCCGGTGGTCAACGACATCAACAACGTGGTCGGGATCGTCGGCATGAGGGAGATCATCGACAACAACTGGAAGAAGGACAACAAGACCATCGGGGACCTGGAGAAGAGCTCCCGCACCCAGATCACCGTGGAGTCCATCGCCCTCACGTCGGTGAAGACCATCCCCTGGGACAGCGACATCTCCGAGGCCGTGGACCTGATGGTTGACCACAAGATCTCCACCCTCCCCGTAGTGGAGGGCAAGGACCTTGTGGGTGTGATCACCGAGTACGACATCATCGAGCTGCTGGCCGCATGCAGGGAGAGGGAGATGCTCCTGGTCCAGATCAGCGGCCTCGAGGACGACGAGAGGGACGCCACCGACGCCATCTACGCGGACATCGAGAACATGATCGCCAAGGTCTCCAAGATCTACAAGCCCGAGTCCCTGACCATGCACGTGTCCCGCTACAACGACACCGGCGGCAACGCCAAGTACAGCATCAGCGCGAGGCTGTTCATCAACGGCGAGGCCATCCTGATGAAGGAGGTGGGGTGGGACCTGATACAGACGGCCTCCGACCTCATCACCAAGCTGGAGGACGCGGTCATCAACATGAAGGATTCGAAGGTCACCTTCCGCAAGAGGAAGAAGTGAGTCCAAGCGTCCGATGGACACCCGCCCCGATGGGGGCGGAAAAACGTTTGCGAAACGGTTTCCGGGAGGGGGCGCACCCCTCCCGACTCACTCCTTCTTGAGCATCTTCCCGCACCTGGGGCACCACTCGGCGTTGGCCGGCACGGCGTTCCCGCAGTCGGGGCAGTAGCGTGCGCCGGAGGCGGCCATCTCCTCGGAGAGGTCCACGCCGTCGAACTTGGCGCCGCACCTGGGGCACTCGTTGGCGTTCGCGGGCACCTCGGCGCCGCACTCGGAGCATTCGAAGTAGTTCTTCCTGTGGACCCTCATCTCCTCGGGCACGTCGATGTAGGCGCCGCACTTCCTGCACTCGATCTCCCCGGGCAGGACCATGGCGCCGCACTCCTTGCATCTGCCGTATCCCTGGGGGTACAGCCTGCCCTGCTCCTCCATCCTCCTGCGGGTCTTCTCC
>CAYZSQ010000013.1:0-17726 GCA_964479785.1 uncultured Methanomassiliicoccales archaeon | reverse complement strand
CGCAGGGGCCGACTCATTCCTTATATACGGGCTGTCCGTGCTTGATTCATGAACATCAAGGGAGCGGCGACGGTGCTCCTCGTAGCACTGCTGATGGTCGTCGCGGTGCCGGTCGTCGCCTCGGACGGGGCGGAGGGCGTCTCCAGTGAGGACGTGACCGTGATCGTCCCGGGCGAAGATGAGGACGAGAAGCACCTGAGTATGAGCTCGGGCTCCTCCAGCTCATTCTACATCTACGTCATGAACAACTCGAACGAATACCTGAGCATCGGGGTGAGCGACGTCTCGACCGATTCGTTCTCGACCAGTTCCAGCGTCACCGTGAACAACTCCTCCGGTTCGATGATGTTCCCCGCGGGGGTTTCGGACGGCAGCAACATCGCCATCATCGAGGTCACCGTCGAGACGGAGACCCTGGCGGACACCGGCGTCACGTCCGGATACATCGTGCTGACGATCACGGCCCTCAACGAGGAGGCGGACACGTTCACCAAGGAGGTCTACATCGAAGTGAGCGTGACGTCGGTGTACACCTCCGGCAGCGCGTACAACAAGTTCTTCGGCCTGTTCGACAACGACCTGCCGAGTCCCCTGAACACCCCGTACGCCACCGCCGCCATCACCCTCGTCCTCTGGATCATCGCCACCATCGTGATGTGCGAGCTCATCATCCCCCTGCTCGCCAGGCTGGTCGGCGCCAAGAAGGATGCGGAGGCCAGGAAGAAGATCACCCACGCCCTGACCAAGACCATATCGCTGCTGATGTTCGTGGTGGCCATCAACGAGTGCCTGAACATCGTCGGCGCCAACGCGGAGATCATGAGCCTCGTCAGCTCGATGTCCATAGTCCTCTACGTCGTCATAGGTTCCGTGATCGCCTGGCAGGTCTACGTGTTCATAATCACGACGATAATCAAGGGCCTGGACGAGAAGGTGGACGTGGACGGGGTGGACGTCTCGCTGATCCCGCTGTTCAAGCTCATCGGCAAGGTGGTCATCTGCGTCCTGGCGGCCACCATCATCCTCGCCGTGTACGGCGTGGACCTGGCGGGCATCATGGTGAGCGCCGGGGTGATCACCCTGGGAATCACCTTCGGTGCCCAGGAGATCATCAGCCAGTTCTTCAGCGGGATAGTCCTGCTGGCCACCAGGCCGTTCAAGAAGGGCGACTTCATCAACATCGGCGGCACCACCTACAAGGTGCGCAAGGTCAGGCTGATGTACACCGAGTTCGACAGCTGGGACCTGGACCAGGTGATCACCATGCCCAACAACGCGGTCACCTCCGCGACGATGATCAACTACACCAAGGGCGATGCCAACACCAGGATCTACATCTACGTCACCCTGTCCCACGACACCGACATCACGAAGGCCAAGGAGCTGATGATCCAGGCGGCCAACATGCACCCCCATGTCATCAAGGACAGGAGCGTGTCCCCGCCGAGCACCAGGCTCACCAACTTCCTGGACTCCGGACTGGAGTACAGGCTGGCCTGCTACGTGGACGACTACGACAGCAACTCCCACTTCGCCGGGCAGATCAGGGAGATCATGTACAAGCTGTTCAAGGACAACGGCATCGACATCCCCTACAGCAAGCTGGACGTGAACATCCACGACGGGAGGAAGCGCCCCGACGACGACACCCCGGACGACTGACCCCGAATGCCTGTTTCTGCGGAATCCGCAGAACACCAAACCCTTTCCCCTTCATTTCCCATTCGAAACTGAGGATTCCGACTGTTTTTCAACGATTCCCATCATTTATATAATATAATCAGAATGCCTCGACATCGAACAGATGTGCGGAGGAATTGTGCAATGGACGACCTTGACAAGAGGATAATCGAGATAATGAAGAAGGACTCCAGACGCCCCTTCGTCGAGATCGCCAACCAGCTTGGTGTCTCCGAGGGGACCATCCGCAGCAGGGTCCACAGGATGACCGAGGACGGCATAATCCGCGGGTTCACCATCAAGACCAGCTCCCGCAACGTGAAGGCGCTGGTGGAGATAAGGATCGACGTCAACACGGACACCCAGGAGATCGCCAGGGAGCTCGCCGGATACGACGGGGTCACGGAGGTCTTCGAGGTCACCGGCGACCAGGACATCATCGCCATCGTGGACGTGGAGTCCTCCCAGCATCTCAACGACATAATCGAGAGGGTGAGGCGGTACGACAACATCCTCAGCACCAGGACGCGCCTCATCCTGAAGGAGCACTTCGGGGAGGCATGATATGTTCGCGGGAACGGGCACGGCGCTGATCACGCCGTTCGACAGGTACGGCGATGTTGACGAGGAGGCCCTCAGGAGGCTGGTGAACTTCCAGGAGGACAACGGGGTCGATACCCTGATACCCTGCGGGTCCACCGGGGAGTCGGCGATGCTGAGCCATGAGGAGCACCTCAAGGTCATCAGCATAGTCATAGACGAGGCCAAGAGGGCGAGGATCCTGGCGGGCGCGGGGAGCAACTGCACCTCCGAGGCCGTCAACCTCAGCAAGGCCGCGGAGGACCTGGGGGCGGACGGCATACTCTCGATCTCCCCCTACTACGTGAAGCCCACGCAGGAGGGGATCTACCTCCACTACAAGGCCATCGAGGAGGCGATAGACATCCCCATCGTGGTGTACAACATCCCCGGGAGGACCGGGTCCAACATCAACGTGGACACCCTGCTCCGCATGGCCGAGCTGGAGGGGATCGTCGGGGTCAAGGAGGCCAGCGGCGACATGTCCCAGATCCAGAACATCATCGCCAGGAGGCCCAAGGGCTTCGAGGTGGTCAGCGGCGACGACAGCATCACCCTGGCGCTGATGGCGATGGGCGCCGACGGCGTCATCTCGGTGTCCTCCAACTGCTGCCCCGGCCTGGTGTCGGAGATGGTGAGGAACGCCCAGTCCGACAACTTCGAGATCGCCAAGGGCATCCACAACAAGCTCCTGCCCCTGTTCGGGGCGCTCTTCTGCGAATCCAACCCCATCCCCGTGAAGTACGTCATGGGCATGATGGGGTATGGCAACGGGAGCCCCAGGCTCCCGCTCACCCCCCTGACCGAGAAGGGCAGGGCGGTCCTGGACCCCATTCTGGCCGAGCTGGGGATATCCTGACCGGGTCATCCGGCAAACCCGTTCATCCCGCCGGCTCGGCGGCGGGGCGCGTGGACGCTCTCCACATCGGAATAGAGGTGCTCACAGCATGATCACTGTAATGAAGTTCGGCGGCACCAGCGTTGGCTCCGCCGAGGCTCTGAAGAGGGTTGCGAACATAATAGCCGAGAAGGACGGCGAGAAGGTGGTGGTGGTCTCGGCGATGTCCAAGATCACCAACTACCTGGTGAGCCTGGTGGACAACCCGCTCACCGACGTGGACGGCGCCATAGGGCAGTTCGCCGAGAGGCACCTGGCCACCGCCGCCCAGCTCTTCGATGACGAGGAGCTGGACGAGTTCAGGAGGGAGTTCGACGCCAGGATCTCCGGGCTCAGGGAGGCCCTGACCTCGGACAGGGACGACCCGTTCTACCGGGACGCCGTGGTGTCCCAGGGGGAGAGGTTCTCCTCCCTGCTCCTCGCCCACGTGCTGAGGTCCATGGGCCACAGGTCCGTCGCCCTCACGTCGGAGGAGGCGGGCATCATCGCCGTGGGACAGCCCATGGCCGGGTCCGCGGACCTGCTCAACACCGCCAACGGCATGACCATGAAGGTCAGGCCCCTGCTGTCCATGGGCGTCATCCCGATCATCACCGGGTTCTACGGGATCAACTCCCAGAGGAGGCCCCTGACCTTCGGGAGGGGCGGGTCGGACTACTCCGCGGCGGTGGTGGCCAACGCCATCGACGCCGACATGCTGGAGATCTGGACCGACGTGGACGGCTTCATGTCCGCCGACCCCAGGATCATCCCCGACGCGGTGAAGATCGACGAGATGAACTTCGGGGAGGCCGCGGAGCTGGCATATTTCGGCGCCAAGGTCCTGCATCCCAGGACCATCGAGCCCGTCAGGCTGAAGCACATCCCGCTGAAGGTGAAGAACTCCTTCAACCCCGGGGAGCCCGGGACGCTCATCCACCACCTGAGGAAGTCCAAGAACGAGCTCCTGAGGTCGGTGGCGGCGAAGACCGACCTGTCCATCATCACCATCAGCTCCGCGGAGATCGCGTACAGGCCGGCGATGGTGGCCAGGATCATCGAGAAGATCGCCGACATCAACGTGATAATCTACTCCATCTCCACCTCCCTCTCCACCGTCGCCTTCCTGGTGCACAACAACGACGTCAAGCTCACCCTGAGGCAGCTCAACGGCCTCAGCGGCGGGGACATCGAGAGGATCGACGTGAAGAACAACGTGGCGCTGATCTGCGCCGTCGGGGACAACCTGCTGGACAAGTGCGGGGTCTCCGGGGACATCTTCTCCGCCGTCAAGGAGGCGGAGGCCAACGTGGAGATGATCTCCGAGGGGGCGTCGGACGTGTCGCTCAACTTCGTGGTCCCCATGAACAAGGTGGTGGAAGTGGTCAGGATACTCCATGACAAGTACATCGGTGATGCCCAATGATGAGGGAATTCGAGGGTAGGGACGGGGTGATGATGATCGGCGGCAAGTCCGCCGTGGAGATCGCCGACGAGTTCGGCACCCCCGTGTACGTGACGGACGAGCAGAGGCTCAGGGAGAACTACCGCAGGATATACGGGGCGTTCTCCAGGTTCATGGACACCAAGATACACTACGCCTGCAAGGCGAACACCAACCTGGCGATCCTGAAGGTCCTGGAGCAGGAGGGCTCCGGCATCGACGCCGTGTCGATCGGCGAGGTCAGGAGCTGCCTGAAGGCCGGGTACAGCCCGGACAGGATCATGTACACCGGCGTGAACGTCAGCGACGCCGAGCTCAAGGCCGTCTCCGACCTGGGCGTAATGATCAACCTGGACTCCGTCTCCGAGATGGAGAGGCTGGCCAGGATAGCCCCGTGCACCGACGTGTCCTTCAGGGTCACCCCCGGGGTGGGCTCCGGCCACAGCGACAAGGTCATCACCGGCTCCAAGGGGGCCAAGTTCGGGATCCCCCTGGACGAGGTCATCGGCACCTACGCCAGGGCGAAGGACCTGGGGTTCAACGTCAAGGGGATCCACGCCCACATCGGATCCGGCGGGCAGACCGTGCAGCCCTTCATGGACATGATGGAGGTGCTGATCGGGCTGGTCAACGAGATCAAGGCCATGGGCATCGACCTGGAGTTCATCGACATGGGGGGCGGGATCGGCGTCCCGTACAAGCCCCAGGAGGAGGAGATGGACGTCGAGGAGCTCGCGTCCAACCTCACCGCCATGATAGAGGAGGAGACCGACATCAGGACCCTGATCCTGGAACCGGGCAGGTACATCGTCTGCGACACCACCGTCCTGCTCACCAGGGTCAACGACGTCAAGGACGCCGGCACCAAGAGGTACGTGGGCTGCGACGCCGGGTTCAACACCCTGATCAGGCCGGCCATGTACGACTCCTACCACTACGTGGCCCTGGCCAACAAGTTCGGCAGGGCCTGCACCGACAAGTACGACGTCGTGGGCCCCATCTGCGAGTCCGGTGACTACCTGGCCCACGAGAGGGTGCTCCCGGAGCCTGTGGAGGGCGACATCGTCGCGGTGTACAACGCCGGAGCCTACGGGTTCTCCATGAGCAGCAACTACAACTCCAGGCCCCTCTGCGCGGAGGTCCTCGTCAACGACGGGAGGGCCGAGCTGATCCGCGAGGCCGAGACCGTGGAGGAGCAGTGGAGGCACCAGATCATCCCCGAGAGGCTCCTGAGATGAGATTCTGGAAGTACCAGGGCCTGGGCAACGACTTCATCCTGATCGACGGCACCGGCGGGGACGCGGTCGTCGACCCCGGATGGTGCGAGGCCATGTGCGACCGCCACTTCGGCATCGGCGCCGACGGGGTGCTGTACGTCCTGCCCGGGGAGGGCACCGACATCACCATGCGCATCATAAACGCCGACGGCAGCGAGGCGGAGATGTGCGGCAACGGCATCAGGTGCGTGGCCAAGCACGCCTACGACAACCGCCTGGTGGACCGGGAGGTGTTCTCGATACACACCCTGGCCGGCGACCTGGAGGCGACGGTGTTCCCCGAGGACGGGGAGGTCCGCACCGTCCGCATCGACATGGGCGCCCCCATCCTGGACGGCAGGGCCGTCCCGGTCGACCACGACGGCAGGTTCATCGACATGCCCTTCGAGGTGGACGGCGTGAGCCTCAGGGGCAACGCGGTGTCCATGGGCAACCCCCACTTCGTCACGTTCACGGAGCTCGATGACAGCACCGTGGACAGGCTCGGCCCGGTACTGGAGCGCCACCCCTTCTTCCCCCGCAAGACCAACGTGGAGTTCTGCAGGGTGGAGGACGGCAAGATTTACATACGCGTCTACGAAAGGGGTGCGGCATGGACGCTGGCCTGCGGGACCGGCGCCTGCGCTTCGACCACCGCCGCGGCCCTGAACGGCCTGGTGCCCTTCGGGGAGCCCGTGGACGTCCACCTGCCCGGCGGGTGGCTGAGGATAACAGTGGACAAGGACCTCGGATACGTCCTGATGGAGGGACCCGCCGAACTGGTGTTCGAGGGACAGACGGAGACGATATGATGACTACTTTCGAACAGGCAGACAGACTGAAACAGATACCTCCCTACCTCTTCGTGAGGCTGGAGAAGCTCTCGGCGGAGAAGAAGGCCGCCGGATGGGACATGATCGACTTCGGCATCGGCGACCCCGACCTGCCCACCCCCGACTGCATCGTGGAGGAGATGTGCGGGCAGGCCGCGGTGAACGAGAACCAGAAGTACTCCTCCTCCCAGGGCGAGAAGGACCTCAGGAGGGCCGTGGCGGCCTGGTACAAGAAGAGGTACGGCCTGGACATCGACCCCGACACCCAGGTGTGCATCACCATCGGGTCCAAGGAGGCCATCTTCAACATCGCCCAGGCCTTCGTGAACCCCGGCGACACCATCGTCGCCCCCTCCCCGGGGTACCCGGTGTACTCCGGCGCGGCCACCATCTTCAACGAGGCCAGGTGCGTGAAGGTACCCCTGAGGGCCGAGAAGGACTGGCTCCTGGACGTGGACGAGTGCCCCAAGGGCGCCAGGATGCTGTACATCAACTACCCGAACAACCCCACCGGGGCCACCTGCGACCTGGACTACCTGAGGAAGGTCTACGACTGGTGCCAGGAGAACGGGACCATACTGTGCTACGACGCCGCCTACTCCGAGATGTGCTACGACGGATACCGGGCGCCCTCGGTGCTCCAGGTCGGGCCCGACGCCATCGAGTTCGGGTCGTTCTCCAAGACCTTCAACATGACCGGCTACAGGCTGGGATACGCCGTGGGACACCCCGACCTCATCGCCGGGCTGACCAAGTGCAAGGGGCAGACCGACTCCGGAGCCCCCATCTTCATCCAGAAGGCCGGGATCAAGGCCCTGGAGCTCTACGGGGACGACGGACGGCTCCCCGAGGTCATCGCCGACAACATGGCGGTCTACGCCGAGAGGAGGAGGGTCCTGGTCGAGGGGCTCAGGAAGCTGGGCTACGACGTCGTGATGCCCAGGGGGACGTTCTACGTATGGTTCGACTGCGGCAAGTCCTCCGCGGAGTTCACCCAGGACATGATCGACATCGGCGTCATCGTCACCCCCGGATCCGGCTTCGGCGAGTCCGCCGAGGGCTACATCAGGATGACCGTCACCGAGCCCGTCGAGAGGATCAGGATCGCCCTCGAGAGGATGGAGCGCGGCTCCTACCAGTGACCTGCGAACCGCCCTCCGGGGCGTCTTCCTTCTCCAATCCCCGCTCCCGCCCGCGCGGGGGCGGGCCCTATATGAACATCGCCCTCCCATCGTCATGCGACCGGAGCCCCCGGGATCAGGATGCGGGGCGGGGTATCCCATCCCTTTTCGGAACCGCCCGAAATGCCTCCGCACGGCATCCGGGACACAGAGCCAGTGTCGTCCTGCACCATCCCTTCCACTGGAGCCGGTTCCGCCCCTCTCCGATATCGGACCCACATAGCCAGCATGCCGGGGTACCCCCCGCCCCCTCCATGGGGCCGGAGGGGGTTTTTCGGAGACCCCCTGCTTCGGCTTAAATACCCCTTCGGGGATGGTCGAGCAGGAGGAATCCCAATGGTCACCAAAACCCTTGAAGACATACCAGGAGTAGGACCAGCCATAGCAGAAAAACTCCGTGAAGCAGGATACAGCGAATTGATGGCCATTGCAGTCGCTTCTCCCAAGGAACTCGCAGAGACGTGCGAGATAGGCGAGAAGAAGGCAATGGACATCATCGAGGGAGCCAAGCTCTGCGCGGACATTGGCGGTTTCGAGACAGGAGAGGACATCCTAGAGAGAAGGAAGGCCGTGACGAAGCTCACGACCGGATCCAAGGCGTTCGACGAGCTCCTCGCGGGAGGGCTGGAGAGCCAGTCCATCGTGGAGTTCTTCGGGGAGTTCGGAAGCTGCAAGACCCAGGTCTGCTTCCAGCTCGCGGTCAACGCCACCCTCCCCGAGGACAGGGGCGGACTGGACTCGGATGTCATCATCATAGACACCGAGAACACCTTCAGGCCCGAGAGGATCATCCAGATGGCCACGTATCTGGGCGTCGACCCGGACGAGGTCCTCAGGAGGATCCACGTCGCCAGGGCATTCAACTCGCAGCACCAGGTCCTCCTGGTTGACAAGGCCATGGAGCTGGCACAGAGCACCAAGGTCAGGCTGCTCATCGTGGACTCGCTGACATCGCACTTCAGGGCCGAGTACGTGGGGAGGGGGGCGCTCGCCGAGAGGCAGCAGATCCTCAACCGCCACATGCACGACCTGCTGAACTTCGCCACGGTCAACAACGCGGTCATCGCCGTCACCAACCAGGTCGCCGCGAAGCCGGACGCGTTCTTCGGCGACCCCACCAGGCCCATCGGGGGCCACATCGTGGGCCACACGGCCACGTTCCGCATCTACCTGAGGAAGGGGAAGGCCGGCAAGAGGATCGCCAGGCTCATCGACTCCCCCAACCTGCCCGAGGGGGAGGCGGTCTTCATGGTCACCGAAGATGGCATAAAGGACTGACCCTTAAACCGGGGCGTGAGCCCCCAACCTTCCTACCAGCAGTTCTTCTTCGAGCTCTCCGGGGAATCCAGGGACATGCCGCTGGCCGAGGCCGTCAGATGCCTGGAGGCCGAGACGGACGGGTTCGAGGTCGTTAGGACCGGCCCCGGCTACCTGGTGGCCGCCTTCGACCCCCGCTTCATGGACGGCATCGCCGACCGCATCGCCCTGACCCACGGCATGGGCCGGTACTTCGGGACCTACGACCCCGACGACGTCTCCAACATCGAGAACGCGGTCCTCCCGGAGGGCACCTTCGCCGTCCGCGGCAAGCGGTTCGAGGGCATGATGAGGGACCTGGACTCCCAGGCCGTGGTCAGGAGGATCGGGGGGATCCTCTCCAGGCGGAACCAGGTCGACCTCAGGGAGCCGGACATGGTGGTGAAGATGCACATGAGCGACGCCGTCCACGTCTACCTCGAGGAGCGCGTCGCCGACACCGACCTGCTGGAGAAGAGGAAGGTCGGGGAGAGGCCCTTCTTCTCGCCCATCTCCCTGCACCCCAAGTACGCCAGGGCCCTGATCAACCTCACCGGGGTGAGGAGGGGCGGGACCGTCCTGGACCCTTTCTGTGGCACCGGCGGCATAGTGATCGAGGCCGCCGCCATGGGGATGAGGGCCATCGCCTCCGACTTCGACGAGGAGATGGTCATCGGCTGCCAGGAGAACATGGACTTCTACGGCCTGGAGCTCCACGACTTCGAGACCATCGACATCGGGGACATCGGGGAGAGGTTCCGGGACGTCGACGCCGTCTGCACCGATCCGCCCTACGGGAGGTCCACCAAGACCGGGGGCGAGGACATCGACGAAATCTACGCCAGGGCCGGGGTGTCCATCCCCACCGTTCTGAGGGAGGGCGCCAGGGCGGGGGTGGTCCTGCCGCATCCCGTCGAGTACGGCACCATGACCCTCGAGAACGTATACCTGCAGAGGGTCCACGGCTCCCTGTCCAGGCACTACCACGTCTTCAGGAACTCAGTCTGAGAACTCGTCGGTGACGTCGTCCCACTTCGTCACCACCGGGTCCCACCCGTCGTAGTAGGCGCGGAAGGCCGAGTATATCGTGTTGAAGTCCTTGGTCTTCATCCTGTAGAAGCGGCCGCCGGTGCTGATCTCGGCGATGTAGCTGGGACGCAGCAGCATCCCCGGGTTCCACCGGGAGGTCTGGATGTACTCGTCCCCGTCCGGACCCCTGGAGAGGACGACGAACTCGCCGTCGCCCGACGTGACGGAGGCCAGGGCGCGGCCTATGGCCTCCCAGTCGTCCACCGGGGCGCCCTCGTCGGAATCCGTCATCAGGTAGAACTCCATGGCCTTCCATCCCTCCGACGGATTAAAGAATCTCGGTCGGAGGCCCGTGAATCCCGTACCAGGTGCCATCGCCGGGACTCTTCCCCGGACCGCCCCGCCCCCTCCCTCACTCTTTTATAGTGAACCTCCTTAGAGTGAAGTGCCTCACAGGCTTTCGACGGGACGATGGGACGTTGCGGCCCCGGATCCCGTGAATCGGTGTGATAGGTCATGACGGTGAAGCAGTACCTCCTCGACAGGATTTCCGAAGGGACGCTCCATGTGGCCCTGTTAGACCCCGACAAGCAGTCGGCGGAAGCGGCCGGCGAACTCGCCAGGCGCATGAAGGAGGCCGGCACGGACGCCGTCTTCATCGGAGGCTCCACCGGCGTCACCTCGGAGAACCTCTCCGCCACAGCCAAGGCCATCAAGGAGGCTTCCGGACTCCCCACGATCCACTTCCCGGGAGGCGCGGATGCCCTGTCCGGGGACGTGGACGCGCTGCTGTTCATGTCGATGATGAACAGCGACGACCTCAGGTGGGTCATGGGCGCCCAGGTCTACGCGGCGCCGTTCGTCAGGAAGCTGGGCATCGAGACCGTCCCCATGGGATACATCATCGTGGAGCCCGGGATGAAGGTCGGAGAGGTGGGCAGTGCGGTCCCGATCAAGCACACCGAGGTCGACAAGGCCGTCGCCTACGCCCTGGCCTGCGAGATGTTCGGGATGTCGCTGGTCTACCTCGAGGCGGGTTCCGGGGCGGACAGGCCGGTCCCCCCTGAGATGATCTCCGCGGTGAAGAGAGCGATCAGCATCCCCCTCGTCATAGGGGGAGGCATCAGGACCCCCGAGGCGGCGGAGGCCGCCAGGAAGGCCGGTGCGGACATAATCGTCACCGGCACGTTGATAGAGCAGTGCGACGACGACTCCGTCCTCAGGGCGGTCGTCAAGGCGGCGAAGGGGAACCGATCATGGACTACGACGAGAGGCCCTCCTACAACACCCCGATCTCCCCCAGGGCGCCCATGTGGCTCACCCCCGAGGAGAGGGCCGCCGGCATCCACAAGGACCTGAAGATCGCCGCCAGGAGGTTCCTGTGCCCCAACTGCGGACACGAGTTCAGCCTCTTCCAGTCCAGGGCGGTGGCCTGCAAGGCCTGCCCCAAGGCCAGTCAGAACTGCCCCTATGTCAGGTGCCCCTACTGCGACTCCGAGTACCCCATCAAGGGGTTCATCGTCCCGGACAGCAAGGAGGACCAGGTCCACATGTCCGCCTACGCGGACAAGGTCTTCAACAACTGGCAGGACGCCTACGGCAACAACAGGAGATGAGGCTCCGTCACCTCTTCTGGATGCAGAGCATCTGAGGGTGCCTGTTGAGCACGGCCGCCAGATCCATCGGCCTGGGGCGGGCCCTGTGCATCGAGCCCCCGTTCTCCGGATCGTACGCCATGACCGCCTCCACGGCCTGGGCGCACACCTCGGCCATGGTCCGGGACCCGTCCATCAGATCCTTGGCTACCACCGCCGCGTCCGCGACGGCGCGGGTCTGGGCGTTGTCGAACAGCCCGGCCACCGGCACGTTCACCCTGTACTCGCCGATCTCCACCGTCCTGATCCCCTGGGCGGAGGCGCTGACCTCCTTCCTGCCCTTCTCGTAGACGATGTTCTTCGACACCGGGTACCTGTCCGCGGGCATCCTGTACGCCGCATCCGTCCCGACGCTCCCGACGTCCGCCCGGGTGACCCCGAAGCCGTCCATGACCAGGACCCTGTCCGCCAGGGCGGCGGCGGTGCGGTCCCCGGAGACCATCAGCAGGGAGACTCCCCGGGACCCCATGGACCTGCCCATCTCGGACAGCGGGACCAGGGGGTCGTCGTCGGCCATGAAGCCGCGGCGGATCACGCAGGGGTTGGAGTACTCCTCGTCGACGACGATGAGCCTGCTGCCCATCTCCACAGCCTCCGACACAGCGACGAGCTCCGACATCGGGGACGATATGGCGGCGCTCAGCGCCCTGGACGTGTCCTCGAACTCCGGGGAGGACCGTATGAACATGGAGATGTCCACGGAGTCGGCGGGGCGTCCGCCCTCGCCCATGACGTAGGACGTCTCCGGGAGGGAGACCACGTACTCCCTGCCGTCGCCGGGGATGTGGTTGTGGACGCCGGCGAACACCGCGTCCGCCAGGGACGACCTGCCTCCCCTGCTGGGCCCGGCTATGACCGTGAATCCGACGGGGATCCCCATGCCGGTGACCGGCTCCCCGTTGGGGACCTCCACGGTCACCTTCAGCGAGGGGTCGCAGTCGAAGGGGACGGCGTCGGCCATCGGGGCCAGGTCGTCGTCCCTCCTGGGGATGACGGATCCTATCCCTATGAAGGCCGCCAGGCCCATCTCCGGGAGCCTGGACCTTATGAAGTCCGCGTTCTCGGCCGTCTGGATGTGGTTGTAGAGCTTGGAGGGCTTGTACGCCCTGTACACCATGGACTCGTAGACGATCCTGAGGATCCTGCCGAAGATCAGCTCCTCGGTGGCCTGGGCGTTGACCTTCCCTCCCGAGGAGGGCAGGTCGGCGGTGAACGACACCTCCACATAGTATTGGGTGACGGCCACGCTCCCCCTGTCCAGTATCTCCTGTCCGGGACGGGGTATGTACACCTCCCCGCCGTCGGTCTTCGGTATCGGGGAGCGGGCATGGGTGCGGGCGGACTCCCAGAAGCGCCTGGCTATCAGGTCCCTCAGGGCGACCTGGCGGGACGGGGTGGAGTAGGTGTCCTCCGGGAACCCGGCGAGCCTCATGGGCACCCTGACCCTCATGCGGCTGTGGCCGGCCCTGTCGTTCTGGACCTCGTCCACTATGAGCTCGAACTCGTCCATGACGAAGTTGTTGGTTATGCCCCTGTACTTGGCGAAGGGCTTCCCGTCCGCGTTGCGGAGGGTCTTGCGCAGGACCTCCTCGGTGGCCATCGGACCAGCTCCAGCAGCTTGGCGTCTATCCTCGGGTCGGACTCCTTCCTGACCGGCCCCTCGCCGACGATCTCGCGGATGACGACCTCCATGACCAGCCACACCACCATGCCGGCGCGGAAGCAGCCCGTGTGGGACTCGCCCTCCCTCCCCACGGAGCCGTGCATGTGGAGGATCGGGTTCCCGTCCTCGTCCGGGAACACGGTCCCGGTGCCGGTGAGCTCGCTGGGCCCCTCGACGGTGCGGATGATGGGCTCGATCCTGCCCTCGATGGGCAGCGTCGGCCCGGACACGTAGCGGGAGCCGGCGTCCACCCCGCCGACGGCGGTCACCGTCGCGTTGCGCACCCCGTTCTCCCTGCAGAACGATTCGACTGCCTGGTGCAGGACCTCGCCGTCCTCCAGACGCAGGACGAAGACCCTGCCGTCCCTGAGTTCGGCGGACTTCATTGGAAAAACCCCTCTTCAACGCCACCTGCTGTACCTGTCCAGCAGCTTGCATATCCGGTCGTACTCGTCCTTCGTCAGGTCCCCTCCGTCCAGGAAGGTCTTGACGAAGTCCTTCGCGTCCTTGGTGGAGACGCGGGATGCCTTGGCGATGACGGAAGCCAGGAAGGACGAGGCCTTCGAAGGGTCCATGGACGATGCGTTCAGGATCTCGTTCATGTCGTACTTGAACGGGTTGATCTTGTGGGTGTTGAGCATCGCCTGCCGCTTGGTGGACTCCTTGGTCCTCTGCTGCTTGTTCTTCTTGGCGCCCCTGTCGTTGTACCCTCCCGAGGATGTGGTGTGGTTCACAACGACCTTGTTCTTCTTCACTTCACCAGGCACGAGTATTACTCCGTTGAGCGTCGAAACAGGCTACACTATTTAAAGAATTTGCGTGCGCGCGTGCATTGCCGCCCATTCCCATGCGCTGTTCGGTGAAAACGAAGGGGGAACGATTCGAGGGACGGGATCCCTGCCGCGGATGTCGTATGGGGATCCGGATCGGTCCCGTCGGGGGTCGGAGTCGTTCCCTGGCGGTCCGATCTCCGCCCCATTCTCCGGAGGCCTTTCGCGGCGGCAGGCGCCGAACAGGCGGACGGTGCCCCTCCCCCGCTCGTCGGTCTCGTAGCGGGCGTCCACGGCGAACACCGTCCTCATGTTGTCCGGGGTGAGGACCTCCTCCGGACGCCCCTCGGCGAACACCCTGTGGTCGTGGATCATGACGATCCTGTCGCAGTACCTGGCCACCATCGGCAGGTCGTGGGACACGATCACCACGGTCAGCCCGCGCTCCCTGGAGAGCCCGGTCACCAGGTCCAGGACCTCGAACTGCATGTTGATGTCCAGGTGCAGCGTCGGCTCGTCCATCAGGAGGACCTCCGGGGACTGTGCCAGGGCGCGGGCGATGATGACCCTCTGCCTCTCGCCGCCGCTCATGGTGTTGATGAGGCGGTCGGCCATGTCCGAGATCCCGGTGAGCCTCATGGCCTCCTCCACCAGCCTCTCGTCCTCCGAGGACGCCCCGCGGAAGGTCTCCAGGAAGGGCATCCGGCCCATCTCGACCATCTCCCTGACGGTGAACGCGAACCTTATCTCGTTGGTCTGGGGGACGGATGCGACCCTGCGGGCTATCTCCCTCTTGGTGATGGCCTCCAGGTCGGTGCCCTCCAGGAGCACGCACCCGGAGCCCGGGTTCAGGTTGCGGTTGAGGTTCTTCAACAGGGTCGTCTTCCCGCAGCCGTTGGGCCCCAGCACGCCCAGCACCTCCCCGCGCCGGACCTCGAAGGAGACGTCGTCCAGGACGTCTGCCCCGTCGTAGGTGTACCCGAGGCCCCTGACCTCCAGGGGGTCGCTCACCATCCCACCTCCCGGTTCCTCCTGCACAGCAGGTATATGAAGAACGGCCCGCCCACCAGGGCGGTGATGATCCCGATGGGTATGACCCCGTAGAGCGGGGACACCGCATGGGAGGCCCAGTCGCATACCAGCAGGAACGTCCCCCCGCCCACGGCGCTCATGGGCAGGATCAGGCGGTTGTCCGGCCCCAGGACCATCCTCAGTATGTGCGGCATCACCAGACCCACGAACCCTATGGTCCCCACGAACGCGACGCAGGCCGCGACCATCAGGGACGACACGATCAGGAGCAGTATGCGGACCCTCCTGACGTCCACCCCCAGGTCCATGGCGTGGGAGTCGCCTATCATCATGGCGTTCAGATTCCTCCCCTGGGTGAGCATCAGCGCGATGCCGACGGCCACGACCGGGACGATGATCAGGAGCTCCTCGGTCCCCAGTCCGGACAGGCTGCCCAGGCTCCAGAAGACGATGCTCTGCATCTTGTCGCTGGGGGCGATGTAGGTGAGGAAGGAGACGATGGCGGAGAACAGGCAGGAGATGGCCACCCCCGCGAGCACCAGGGTCTCCGTGCGGACCGCGGTCCCGCCGAACCTGGACACGGCATAGACGAGGAACGTGGTGGCCAGGCACATCAGGGACGCCAGGACGGGCTGGGCGAGGGACAGCATCACGGTGGGGACGAACATTATCGCCAGGGCGGAGCCCAGGGACGCCCCCGAGGACAGCCCCAGGATGTACGGGTCCGCCAGCGGGTTCTTGAACACGGCCTGCATGGTGCAGCCCGTGACGGCCAGGCCGGCGCCCACGATCACGGCCCCGATTACGCGGGGCAGGTTCTGATGGACCACGATGTTGTCGGTGGCCCAGGTCCCGTTGCCGGTGAGGGCGTCCCAGACCTGCCCCAGGCTGAGGGAGTAGGACCCGGCCCAGGCCAGGTCCAGGAGCGCGAAGGCCACCAGGGATGCCACCAGGGCTATCGCTAAAATGCCCGTCCTCGTGATCGACGTTCCGGCGGCCCTCATGCCCCTTCTCCGTCCGTGAGTCCTCCTGAACAGTGCGTATGCGACGGTCACCATCAGGACGATGATCGCTATGGCTGCTGCCCAGGCCAGGCCGTTCCCGCCGTCCGCATCCTCCCCGACGGTCCCGCCGTCATCGGACCCGTCGCCGGAGGAGAACAGGGATGGATAGAGGGCCGCCGCCATCTCCATCAGGCCGTCGGCCGACTCGGGGCAGTAGTTGTTCCACAGGGCGCCCATCTGGATGATGATGTAGTCCTGGCTGCCGTTGAGCACATCCTCACGGAAGTCCTCGACCGTGTACCCTGCGGTGCTCCAGCTGCTGGGCAGGAAGATCACGGTACCCGGATACTCGGCCAGCAGACTGATGACGGTGTTGACGTCCCCGTACCAGCTGTCCTTCGAGTCGTCATATCCTATGTTGACTGCGTTGCACAGCTCCAGCATGCTGGAGGCGATGCCCTTGTTGTTCACCATGACCCCGGACGTCGAGCTGTACCAGATGGCGATGGCCGTGACCCTCTCGTCGTCCCCGACGGCGGAGACGGCGGCCGCTATCTCCTCTATGGTCTCGATCATCCCGAGATAGGAGTCCCCCTCCTCCCCGGTGGCGATCATGGTCACGTCCCTCACGAAGTCGACGATGTCCTGGTAGTCGGCCACGCTGTCGGTGGTCCAGATGAGGACATGGGTGAAGCCGATCTCCTCCAGCCTCTCCCTGAGCTCATAGTTGGAACTGTAGCTGGTCAGCAGGATGGGGTCGTCGAGGTTCAGTCTGTCCGCCTCCACCAGTCCGATGAGGGTGGTGACGATGTAGTCATGGTTGCTGGTGCCATAGAAGCTGCCGAGGTTGACCGCGTCCATGTCGGCCAGCTGCTCGTACCCGGTGTATTCGTACGTGGCATACCTGTCCACGGCCACTATCTTGTCCACGGCCCCCGCGTCGGCCACCGTCAGGGCCGCCCCGGCGCCGTTGAGGACGATGTGCTCTGCAGCGCCTTCGAAATAGAACGTGCGACCGCTGTCATCGGTGATGTAGAATCCGTCGTCCCCATCACCGTCGATATCCGCGGCCGTCAAGGCGACCAACAGGACAATTCCGACGACGACAACGGCCAGAGGCCTGGTGTTCATCGGCATTTGGCATCAACCCTCGGTATTACGAATACGTAATTCAGTAATACCGCTATGAGCGATGGCGTATATATCGATGACGGGAGGCGATACGGACGTCCGTGTGATGGAACGGGTGGTCCGAAGCTTGCTTCGCTAACGTTATCTAACCCGCGCCTGTGCTGGGACCATGGACAACCAGGCCATAATCTAGGGAGGTGCCTGGTGTGCCCGGAGCCGGTGTTCCTGAAGGACGGGAAGATCGAGGTGTTCTACGTCCGCTCCGGCCCGTCCACCGTGGAGCTCACCGGCATGAG